>JAQVLN010000020.1 GCA_028704155.1 Desulfitobacteriaceae bacterium | reverse complement strand
ACAAAAATACCTGCTCTGGTCACATCCGAACGCTGGCTGAGCCGTGATACACTGTGTACCCCGACAAAGCCACCGAATAAAGCTACCAAGCCAACCTGTTTGCCAAAAGAACTCGTCAGATCAGGATCTACCATGACCCCTGCAAATACAGCCAGGATCACAGCCACAATAAAGGCTAACTCAATATCAACTAAAATTGCCACTGTCATCGTAGCCCAGGCTACCGGAATCAGCAAGCCTGCCAGGTTATTAAACTCTGCCCCGCCCAGGTTGATGGCAATAATTGCCTTGCCCAGGATTAAAGCTAAAGCAATCGTTAAACCTACCAAAACAAGTTTATCCGCCAGGAGGGGGATAGCTCGCTTATATCGTAAAACATAGGCCAGAATCAAGGCTATGCCACAGATTACAAGCAGGGCAATGCCTCCGGTTACCCGCCAGGGGTTTCGGTCGTCAACCAGGCCGTAGGCATTTAGAACCCGGTAGATGGTTTCATCAACTATCTCCCCCGGCCCAACTATCTTTTGATTGATTTTATAGCGATGAACTTCCAGTTTAACAGTTGAACGGGCAATATTACGTTGTTTTTCCGTAGCCTGTTCATCAACAATCAGGGTGGCGGCAGTAACCTTTGCTTGCATGAAGGTTTGAATAAATGATTTGATCGATTCCGGTAAGGCCAACTGCTCAAGTTCCTGTTTGATGTGCTCCCTTAAGGAAGGGGCTTCTTCAGCCGAACGGGCGCCGGTATCAATATTTCTGGCGTTGCTGATAATGATTTCCAGGGCTTTTTGCTGATATTCGTTCAACTCCGCGCGGTTTAGTTTTAGCAGGGAAGCCAGGCTGGCCTCAGACAAGGAGGCAAATATCGGAGTCTGTTTTAATTCGCTGATTTTGGCACGTTCTTCGGTTTCCGAAACCAGCAGGTCGTGCAAAGCCAAAAAGGATTTATCCAGATCAAGGGCCAGAGCTGCCAAATAATTATCATCAGCCTGGTAGACAAGAGGAGTAGCCCTGGCAGCCTTCTCCTGATCCTCCAGATACTTGTCCAAATCTTCGATATCCTTATCCCAGGGAGCTACAATTAACTCCGGACTCGGTTCCCCCAAATTAAGATGGAGCTTGGAGATGAACAGGCTGGAGGACAACAAGGCCGTGAACAACAGAAAATACACCACCCCGGCTAATCCCCGCCGCCACGTGGTGTTGGTTAGTTTTTCGGTTATTTTTCCGCTTAATTTGTTTGTTAGATGCAATCTTATCCACCTTTACCGGTCTTCAGGTTTGTTCCCGATCATCATAAGCCTGTACTATTTTCTGGACAAGTAAATTACGCACAACATCTGTCGCCGTGAAATAGTGAAAAACTATATCGGGAATTTCAGCCAGAATACTTTGAACATCAAGCAGGCCTGAATAATGCCCCCGGGGTAAATCCACTTGAGTAACATCTCCGGTAACAACAGCCTGGGAGCCATAACCCAAACGGGTTAAAAACATTTTCATTTGTTCCGGAGTAGTATTTTGAGCTTCATCCAATATCATAAATGAGTCATCAAGGGTTCTGCCACGCATATAAGCAAGGGGAGCAATTTCAATCATCCCCTTTTCCTGATAACGCTGGATCGTTTCGGGACCCAGCAAATCAAACAGGGCATCGTACAGGGGACGCAGATAGGGATCCACTTTTTCCTGGAGATCTCCCGGCAAAAATCCTAACTTTTCCCCGGCTTCAACCGCAGGCCTGGTCAAGACAATCCGGTTAATTTGCTTAGTCCTTAAAGCTATTACAGCCATTACCACAGCCAAATATGTTTTACCGGTACCGGCCGGCCCGATCCCAAAAACAATGGTGTTAGCTCTTAAAGCCTGTAAATAGGCGGCTTGTCCAATAGTTTTAGCCTTAATCGGCCGACCACAGTAATTTGTGATAATCACCCTGGAAAGTGCCTCAGCAAGTCCGCTTTCCTGACCTTCAGCAGCCTGCTCAACAATATAAGTGACCTCTGCCGGGGTTAAACTATGTCCCTTGCGGACCATTGTCAATAATTCTTTTACGGCATTCCGGGTTCGCTCAACTGCCTGGTCTGTTCCGATGACCGTCAGACCTTCTCCCCGCACGATACATTTTCCGCCCAGGCGTTCTTCTAAAATACGCAAATGCGCATCTTCAAAGCCCAGTAAATTCATAGCTTCTGTAGAATCTCCCAAAATTATCTTGGCTTGCAAATTTTCGCCTCCATTAAGGATCTGAGTAGACTGCTAAATCTTCGTAGGTTTCCACCTCAACCCGGATCTTGGCCTGCTCCCCAGTATGCGGCATTTCCCGGACAGTTTCGGCGACGATTTTGATTCCCTCAGGTATTTTCTTGTTCACTTCTGCCCTGGCTAAGTTCTCGGCCAGATCACGTGCTTCTGAAACAGAACGTTCAATCCGGACCTGACTAAGCTCTTTATACCTGATATTAATAAGTTCGACAGGAAAACGCCAATTCCTCCAGGACAACAAAGGTCTCTCTTCGACTTCCTCATTAACCAAGGAAAACGGAGAATTCGAGTTTGTTATCATTATGACTCTCGAACCGATTTTTATACCTCTTCCCATGACTTGCCGGCCACTTTCCACCAGCTTATCTTCCAGCAAGGGAACCATTGCTTCTCCCTTATACCAGACACGGCCCCTTACAAAACCCTTGGCCGCAGTTTGCTGCCCGGTATCGGTTATTGTTCCATTATCCTGGGAAATTAACAATTGACCGGCCCGGACAATTTCTCCCTCATGTATTTGGGGCTGACCCTGAATTACAATAATCTCCCGGACCAGGCCGGGCTTGCCTGCCAGCAAATTGCCTTTCTCGGTGGGAATTTGCGGCCGGATTTTTTCGACAACCGTAATGGCGATCTGAGTTCCTTTTCGTTCAATCCCAATCCAGGCAGCTTCAGGAATTTGTTCCTGCAAAACATCGGCAATTTTATTAGGATCAATTTGCCGTTGCCAAACCCAACATTTCAAGCCCTGACCGGCAGCCTTGTCCAAAATAGCCTGAGAGCTTAAGGACTTATTGCCGGAAACACTGATTGATAAAATCAGCTGGGACAAGCAAATTAAAGCAGCAGCAATTAAAAACAGACCGACTAACAGTCCTTTACGCCGTCGCCAACGGTTGGCGATAAACGGCCAGCCATATTTAGCGGTAATTTTAATCTTACTGTGGCTCTTGCGGGCAGCACGCCGCAGCCGAACGAAATCCCGGGGACTAATCTGGGCCCGCAAGTCCTTTTCTGAGCGCCGGGCCTGAAAAAGAACTATTCGATCATGCAAAACTTCATTAATAAAATCAGTTAAACGTTCCCCGCGGGCAACAAAATAGATCCGCCCGCGTAAAAAAGCCCTTAATCTCTCAAACACTAGCCTTGCCCTCCTCTGAACGTCAAGGAAGTCAGTTCTCCTTCGATTCGAATTTCGGTCGGCAGGATGCTCTTAAGAACGAAGCTTTTTCCCGTAAAACATAATTCTCCCTCTGAAGTTAGCAGACAAACCTCCTGGTCACTAAAAGTTAACACATTCTCAAAATTTTCGACTACTATATGTTGTCTGCCACTGATACTTATTTTAGGTCCGTCCCCCAGGGCCTCCGGCGGTAATTCTAAAATATTCACGGCACTTTTCTGCAGCTTTTCCAACATTCCTACTCCTCCCTTCATAAAACATCGTAACTTCAGCTGGTCTGAGAACGGTAAGCAGTTACAATATTTTATGTGTCCAGGAGCTGAAATAGTCCAAGCCTGAGCCGAAGTTCGGCAGCGGGGCCCGCCACCTAAAAAAAGATTCAGTTGCTTTAAGCAACTGAATCTTAATACTTACAAGTACTTAACCGGAAATTTTCCCAAGAAGTTCCCGGACAATTTGGTTAACTTGTTTCCCATCGGCGCGACCCTTGGTTTGGGGGGTGATTGCTTTCATAACTTTACCAAGGTCTTTAGGCCCTTGTGCTCCCACAGTTTCCAGCGTTTCTTGTATAAGTTGGCAAATTTCCCCTTCAGAAAGCTGTTGAGGAAGGTATTCCATTAAAATAGAAATTTCCTCTTCCAAACCTGCTACTGTTTCAGGGCGATTCGCCTTCTTAAACTCCTCGACGGAATCCCGCAGTTTTTTAAGTTCACGAGCCAGAATCTCAATCGTCTGCTCGTCATTCAACTCCTGTTTTTTGTCTATCTCAACATTCTTTATTGCAGCCCTGGCCATTCGAACGACGGAAAGTCTTACCTTCCCCTCCTCTTTAGCCTTCATGGCAACCTTCATATCCTCAACAAGACGGTCTTTCAGAGACATTTGCCAGCAACTCCTTACTTGAACTTGCGTTTGCGTGCGGCTTCAGATTTCTTCTTTTTCTTGACACTGGGTTTTTCATAATGCTCATGCTTCCGTGCCTCAGACAGAACTCCCGAACGCTGACAAGTACGCTTGAACCGGCGGAGTGCGCTATCCAGGGATTCGTTTTTTCCTACTTTGATTTCACTCATTTATTATCCCTCCCTCCACTGGATCATCCAAAGGGTACATAATTAATTATACTGGATGAAGTTAGACCCGTCAAGTTCGGAGGATTTAGAACCAGCCGGCTAGGCAAAATCAGCTGACATTTGGCCGCCAATTAAGTGAAAGTGCAGATGCTCAACGATTTGGCCGGCATCCGGCCCATTATTCGCCACTACCCGATACCCCGATTGGGCGATTCCAACTTCAACGGCCAACTTCGGCATAATCAGCAATATCCGGCCTAATAAGCTTTGGTCAGCTTGTTCAGCAGAATTTAAATCTCTGAGATGTTTTTTTGGAATAATCAGGAGATGCACGGGAGCTACAGGATTAATATCCTTAAAACATAAAACAGCTTGGTCTTCATAGATAATTTCACTGGGAATCTCTTTGTTAATTATTTTACAGAATAAGCAATCAGTCATTTAGTTGCACCCTTTCGCTAACTTCTGGGAAAAATATCTCCAAGAGCCGGATCCAAAGGCTATTTGGGTGGACAGATATGTTCTGGCGCCAGCCTAACTGCTACGAGTTGTCCTGCCTCCCAATTCCCGCCCTTTAATTCAGGCGCCAAATTAACAGCCAGATAATTCTCCGTGTGGCCGAAGGCCCGGCCCTGGGCATCAACCCGTTCCACCAGAACCTCCACAGTATGCCCTAGTCTGCTCTTAACATACGCCTCCTGGCTTTCCCTGGCAACCTGCCGCATTTCCTTAACCCGTTGGACCTTAACCCGGCCGGAAACCTGATCCGGATAAGCAGCAGCAAGTGTACCTTGACGTTGGGAATAAGGGAAGACATGAATTCCGGCAAAATTACAACCGGCAGCAAACTCCAGGGATTGAGCATGGTCGGCGGCACTTTCGCCAGGGAATCCTACTATAATATCGGTGGTTACCGCGAGACCGGGAACAGACCGGAAAAGCTTTTCCAATAAATCCCGGTAGTCAGCCGGGGTATACGGCCGCTGCATTTTGGTCAAAACCTGCCGGCTGCCGCTCTGTAAGGGAATATGCAAATGAGGACAAATAACCGGTGAAGAGCTAATGATCTCCATCAGCTCTGCCTTAAATTCCACCGATTCCAGCGAACCAAGCCTCAGACGATGCAGCCCGGGAATTCCAATCAGCAGTTTTAGCAGACCGGCCAGATCCCAGCCTCCTGCCAAATCTTCACCATAAGCACCGATATGGATACCGGTCAGGACAATTTCCCGATAGCCGGCTTTAACCAGCTTTTGCGCTTCAGCCAAGGCGTTTCCCGGCAGCCGGCTCCGGACAGGACCACGGGCAAAAGGGATGATACAGTAGGCACAGAACCTGTTGCATCCTTCCTCAATCTTCAGCATAGCCCTGGTCCGGCTTTCTTCCTTAATTTGAGGAAACTCCTCGAAATCCTGGGCCTGACCAATATTGCGAACCGCCGCATAAGGCTTTTTAGTCTTCCGGACGTACTCAATCCACTTCAAAATCTGCCTTCTGTCCTGGGTCCCCAAGACTAAATCAACTCCCGGTATCCCGAGCACCTCAGCAGGTGCGATCTGGGAATAACAGCCGGCCACAACCACAAAACTCTCCGGAAAAGCCTTTATCGCCCGACGAATTGCCTGGCGGGATTTGCTGCCTCCGGTATTCGTGACAGTACAGGTGTTAATCACCACAACATCAGGAATTTGCCTGAAATCAACCAGCTGATAGCCGGCATTGCGAAAAAGTTGGGCCATAGCTTCACTTTCTGTTTGATTGACTTTACAGCCCAGGGTAATGAAACAAACTTTAACCATTACAGCATAACCCCTACTGGCTTATTCCAGGTCTCCGCCGGCGGCCAATACTAAGGTTAAAGCTACCAGGGCGGCTGTTTCCACCCGTAAAATACGCGGACCCAGAGTAACACTTGCCGCTCCTAAATTCTCCCGGGCAAAAGCCATTTCCGCCTGGGCAAACCCGCCCTCAGGACCAATAATTATCGCTATCGGGTTCTTAAAATCCAGGGTCGGCAACAACTTGGATAATGGTTGAACTTTTTCAGCTTCATAGGGTATGATCCACTGTGTAAAGGCAGGCAGCTTATCAGGAAGTTCCTGCCAATCACTGACATTCTGAATCAAGGGCACCCGGACACGGCGGGATTGTTTGCCTGCCTCAGAGGCTATTTTCTGCCAACGTTCCACCCGTTCCAAGGCTTTGCTTCCTGCCAGGCGCATAACTGAGCGTCGGGCACGCAGAGGAACCAGACCGCTCATTCCCAACTCAGTTCCTTTTTGAATGATCCAAGCCATCTTTTCGCTTTTTGTCAAACCGACAACCAGATAAATCAAGGAATGGGCTTCCACAGCCGGATAGTGCTGGGACAGGATACGGCAAGCAACACTTTTAGCCGTTATTTTGGCTATTTCCCCCAGCCATTCCGCACCACTATTATCGAAACCAAGCACCTTGTCACCCTTAACAAGCCGCAATACTTTTACAAGATGTTCCCTTTCCCCGTCTTTAAGCCAAAAAACCTGCTCTCCCAGTTCTCCGATTTTAAAACGATACACCTGCAGACCACCTCGCCCTGATAAGTATCGGTTGCCGCTGCTTCACGCCAATTCATTACTTAATTCTCCTTCAGCCCATCGCGTCGCGCAGGTTTTCTTTAAATTTATCAAACAAAGACTTTTTGCCCATCTGCTGATATTCAGAAGCTGACTCTCCGAACTCCCTTAATGATTGCTTTTGTTTTTCATTTAGCTTTGAAGGAGTTGAAACAATTACCCGGACATGCTGATCTCCCCGGCCATTTCCGCGACGATAGTGAATGCCATGCCCCTTAAGCCGAAAAACTGTCGAGGTTTGAGTACCTTCCGGAACTTTCATTTTAATATTACCGTCCAGAGTCGGTACCTCAATCTCGGCTCCCA
The DNA here is from genome assembly GCA_028704155.1 of Desulfitobacteriaceae bacterium. Classification (GTDB taxonomy): domain Bacteria; phylum Bacillota; class Desulfitobacteriia; order Desulfitobacteriales; family Desulfitobacteriaceae; genus UBA2264. Next base: position 18,311 of record JAQVLN010000020.1, on the reverse strand, counting down.
AGGCCGCCTGAACAAAGGTAACTGGAATCTCGCAATAAATATCATTGCCATTCCGTTCAAAATATCTATGTGCTTTAATATGAATAACTATATATAAATCTCCTGAAGGGCCACCCCGGTCTCCAGCCTCGCCATCTCCGCTGCTGCGTAATTGCAGGGCTTCCTCGGCACCGGCAGGTATATTTACTTTGATGGTTTTGATCCGCCGGACCTTGCCTTGTCCGTTACATGTTTTACATGGTGTCGTGATCTTTTTACCCTCTCCGTGACAACCCGGACAGGTTCTGGCAGTCTGAATCTGCCCAAAAGGAGTGCGTTGAACTACTTTTACTTGTCCGGTACCTTGACATTGAGGGCAAGTAGTGGGATGAGTTCCGGCAGCTGCCCCGGAACCTTGACAATCGTGGCAAGTTTCGTGTTTGGGAATTTTTATTTCCTTTTCTGCGCCAAAAGCAGCCTCTTCAAAGGTTATAGTCAAATCGTAACGTAAATCAGCCCCTTTGATTGGACCATTACGCCTCTGACCGCCCCCGCCAAAAAAAACATCAAAGATATCTCCAAAGCCGCCAAAGCCACCAAAATCGCCAAACCCTCCCCCGGCCTGATCCATCCCCGAATGACCAAACTGATCATAACGGGCCTTCTTGTCAGGGTCGCTTAAGACATCATAGGCTTCGGTTGCTTCTTTAAACCTGGTTTCGGCCTCTTTACTCCCTGAGTTAACATCAGGATGATATTTTCGAGCCAACTTCCGGTAAGCTTGTTTTATTTCCGACTCACCTGCAGAGCGCTCAACTCCAAGAACCTCGTAGTAATCACGCTTCATGTTTCCCAAATTCCCTCCGTTGTTTCCGACATTTAGTTTGAACATTCAGTCTCAAAAAGACAGGCACAAGAGACCAGCCCCTGCACCCCATTAATTCAACTAAGCAGAACATTTACTTGTCTTTATCCTGATCTACTTCAGTATATTCCGCATCGACCACATTGTCATCCGGCATTTCCTGATTTTCAGCCGCTTGGCCCTTAGGAGCTTCGGCAGCCTGCTGTTGATACATTTTTTCAATAAACGGATAAAGTACTTTTGTGACTTCTTCCGTTTTAGCCTTAATGGCCGCCAGATCATCACTGTTAGCTACAGCCTTTAATTCTTCCACGGCCTTTTTAACAGTTTCTACTTCGGCCGGATCACCTTTTCCTTCAAAGTCCTTCAAGGCCTTTTCAGTTTGATATACTAAAGAGTCTGCTGAATTTTTAGTGTCAATCTTTTCCTTGTGTTTACGGTCTTCTTCAGCATTGGCTTCAGCATCCTTGCGCATCTTGTCAATTTCTTCCTTGGAAAGTCCGGTTGAAGATGTTATGGTAACTTTTTGCTCGTTACCTGTAGCCATATCCTTGGCCGAAACGTGGACTATCCCATTGGCATCAATATCAAATTTAACTTCAATTTGAGGAATTCCCCGTGGAGCAGGCGGGATACCGGTCAATTGGAATTGTCCTAAGGTTTTATTATAAGAAGCCATTTCCCGTTCGCCTTGTAAAACATGAATATCGACCGAGGTTTGGCTATCCGCCGCGGTGGAGAATACTTGTGATTTGGTTGTCGGGACAGTTGTATTGCGGTCAATAATCCTGGTAAATACTCCGCCTAAAGTTTCAATTCCCAAGGACAAAGGAGTTACATCGACCAGGATGATATCTTTTACATCCCCGCCTAAAACCCCGCCTTGAATGGCTGCCCCCAAAGACACAACTTCATCAGGATTAACCCCTTTATGAGGTTCTTTCCCACTGAGTTTACGGATTGCTTCCTGGACTGCGGGAATCCTGGTTGAGCCGCCAACCAGAATAACTTCTTTAATCTCCTTGAAGCTGAGTTTGGAATCTTGTAAAGCCTGACGGGTTGGTCCAATAGTCGCTTCGACCAGGTCAGCGGTTAATTCCTCGAATTTTGCCCTGGTAATATTCATATCAAGATGTTGCGGACCATCTGCGGTCATTGTAATAAAGGGCAGGTTAATATTGGAAGTAGCGACCCCGGAAAGTTCAATTTTAGCTTTTTCAGCAGCTTCCTTCAGACGCTGTACTGCTACTTTGTCCTTGGAAAGGTCCACACCGTGGCTTTTCTTGAACTCAGTCGCCAAATAATCAATAACTCTTTGGTCAAAGTCATCGCCGCCCAAAAGATTGTTGCCGCTGGTTGCTTTAACCTCAACCATCCCCTGGCTTAATTCCAGGACAGAAACGTCAAAAGTCCCGCCGCCAAGGTCATAGACCAGCACTGTTTGATCATCCTTTTTATCCAGGCCATAAGCCAGAGCGGCTGCGGTAGGTTCGTTAATAATCCGCAGGACTTCCAGACCGGCAATTGAACCGGCATCTTTCGTAGCCTGTCTTTGGGCATCTGTAAAATAGGCCGGAACAGTAATTACTGCCTGGGTCACAGTTTGTCCAAGATAGGCTTCAGCATCTATTTTAAGCTTTTGTAAAACTGCTGCGGAAATTTCCTGGGGAGAATAATTCTTATCTTCAATTTTCACTTTATGATCGGTACCCATATAACGTTTGATTGAACCGACAGTCCTGTCAGGGTTAGAAACTGCCTGACGTTTGGCAACCTGACCTACCAAACGTTCTCCGGTTTTAGAAAATCCAACTACTGAGGGGGTTGTGCGGTTGCCCTCCGCATTAGGTATAATAACGGCTTCTCCGCCTTCCATAACTGCTACACAAGAATTGGTTGTACCAAGGTCAATTCCAATCACTTTTGCCATAAACTTCCTACCTCCTTAATTTTGCTTAACAGGATACTTTGACCATACTGGGACGTAAAACCCGGTCTTTAAGATAATAACCTTTTTGTATTTCCTCAACAACGGTATTCTCGGAATATTCCTCTGATTCAACCGCCAGAACTGCTTCATGAATATTGGGATCAAAAGCCTGGCCCACCGCTTCGATTACCGCCAGGCCCTCTGTTGTTAAAACATCATATAATTGCCGGAAAATCATTTCTACACCTTGGGCATAAGCAGCCAGTTCCTGGCCTGTTTGAGCAGGATCAAGAGCCCTCTCAAAATTATCAACTACCGGCAGCATAGCACTCACAAGTCTTTCGGAAGCATGTTTAATCAGATCTTCCTTTTCCTTCAGGGTACGTTTGCGGTAATTATCAAATTCAGCCTGCAGCCTCTGCAAGCGGGCATAATGGTCGGCCAGCTGTGTTTCAGCCGTTTCCAGGTCGCCCTCTAATTTAACAACCTTTTCTTCCGGAGTAAGCTCAGGGCTGTTTTCAGAATCTTTAAGCTGATCATTTTGATTGGCCTGTTTCAGGTTATCCCCGCTCATGCTGCCCTTGTTTTCCTGAGTATCGTCAATACCTGTAGAATTCATTTTCTCATCACCCGATTCCCCTTTATTATTCGTACCGAAATTCGGCAACTTCAATAGCGTTTTCGTCCGCGAGCCAGGTTCTCACTCATGCTTTGGGTCATAAAATCTACAATTGCAATCGCTTTGGAGTAATTCATGCGCGTAGGACCAAGGACGCCGATAGCACCCAGTGTATCCTCATCAATCCGATAAGTGGCTGAGATTACACTGCAATCATGAAACTCTTCAAAAATATTTTCTCCACCAATTGTTATATTTAACCCCTCGTGAGCCGGCTGAAGTAGTTTTTTCAAACTTTGGTCTTCTTCAAAGAACCTGAACAGTTTTTTAATTTTACTCAAATCTTTAAATTCAGGTTGATTCAGCATATTCAACGCGCCGCCGAGATAAACTTGCTCTTTTTCTTCACAGCTATCCAAAATAACAGCCAACATTTCCTGAGACTCATCTATTAAATGACGTTGCCTGGTCAATTCCCTGTAAATTTCGTGCAAGAGTTCTTTTTTTACCTTCTTAAGGGATTGGCCGCGCATTTTTTCATTTAAGATCGAAGCAAGCCGCTGTAACTCCTCAGGCGAAACTTCGTGCCCAATATCAACAATATGATTTTCCACAACCCCGTTTTCCTTGACAATAACCATAATGGCCTCTCCTGGCTGATAAGGTAAGAAATGTATTTGGCCAAAAGTATTTTTTTCTTTAAGCGGCCCGGATACAATACTTGTCAAACTGGTTAATTGGGAAAGGAGTTTACTGGTATGGGCAATAACCTGCTGAATCTCACTGATTCGTTTAGCTGTTTCCTGTTCGATGATAGCTTTTTCTTCCTTGGCAAGCTCGATTCCCTCCATCAGGCAATCAACATAGTAACGATAGCCGGCATCCGAAGGAATACGCCCCGCAGAAGTGTGTGGTTGTTCAATTAATCCTAATACCTCCAGATCCGACATCTCATTGCGGATCGTGGCCGGAGAAATTCCGAGATCAAATTTTCGAGCAATTGTACGTGAACCAATAGGTTCTGCCGTTACAATATAATCCTGAATAATCGCGCGAAGAATTCTCCTTTTGCGTTCATCCATTTGCATGTCGTTTCTTGCCTTTCTCTCAAAATTGAGATCATTAGGACTCTATTTTTGTTAGCACTCTCCTTCGATGAGTGCTAAATTCACATTACCATGACCTTTTAGCTTTGTCAAGCCAGATTAGACAAAATCTTGTAAAACAGAGTTAGCTAAAAAACAGTACTTCTGATTTAAGCAAAGATGTCCTTCCCTAACAAAAAGTACCCCTGTTTTTTCGTGTTTGCGGATAACTTCACCATAAATATCCCTGATATCCAGCCCAAAGTCCTTTTGGAAAGCCCCCAGATTCACTCCTTTAGCTAACCTTAAGCCTAAAATAACCCTCTCGGCCATCCTCACTCTTAACGGCAAGGATTCGAGTTCGCTTTTTTCAGATGGTTGCTGCCCTTTTGCCAACAAACAGCCATATTCCTTAATGTTTTCAATATTCCTCCAGCGCAACCCTCGCAGACAGGAAACGGCACTCGGCCCAATTCCCAGATAGTCTTCCCCATTCCAATAATTTAAATTATGCCGGCATTCGAAACCCGGCAAGGCAAAATTTGCTGTCTCATAATGAAGATACCCTAGAGTCTCCAAACGTGTGCAGGCCCAGGTATACATCCGGGCCTGCAACTCATCATCAGGCAGCAGGATTGTTCCTGGTTCAGCAGACCTAAGACGTCTGGCCAATGGTGTGCTTTCCTCCAGCATCAAACCATATATTGATAAATGTTCAGGGTTAAACTTCAAAGCTTGTTCCAGAGTCTGTTGCCAATCTAGCATACTTTGGTTGGGCAGGCCAAACATCAAATCCAGATTAAGATTATCAAAACCCGCCGCCCGAATCAGTTGAATGCTTAGCCCCACCTGCTCAGAGGTGTGGCTGCGGCCGATTTCTTTTAAGCACTTATCGTTCAATGCTTGAACCCCCAAAGAAAAACGATTGATTCCGGAACATCTTAAAAGTTCAAGTTTGGCCGCGCTCAAAGTGCCTGGATTACCTTCCAGCGTAGCCTCCACCCCCGGCTTGAGCAAAAAACCCTGGTTCAAGAGCTGCAACAAACGAGCCAGGTCTTCCAGCTCCAACACCGTCGGTGTCCCACCTCCAACAAACAGAGAAGATACTCCTGACGGAGCATCCTTTTGACACAGTTGTATTTCTGCTTTCAAGCCGGTCAAATAAAGATCAACCAACGCCACTTTATTCCCGGTAAGCGGATAAGAAAAGAAATCACAATAATCGCATTTTTTTAGACAAAAGGGTACATGTACATACAAACCAGGCATCAGCATACCCCCGTTGATAAACCACTTATTGCTAGCGCCATTTAAGGAAACTTGTGCTCACTTTTTATCATCAATCTGCAAAACAGCCATAAATGCATCCTGAGGGATCTCTACGTTGCCCACTTGCTTCATGCGCTTCTTGCCTTCTTTTTGTTTTTCCAGCAGTTTACGTTTACGCGAAATATCACCGCCATAACATTTCGCCAGAACATCCTTGCGCAGGGCGCTTACAGTCTCGCGAGCTATAACCTTTGACCCAATGACAGCCTGAATAGGGATTTCGAACATTTGCCTGGGAATAATCCTCCGCAGCTTTTCCACTAAGCGTCTGCCGCGGATCTGAGCCCGATCCTTATGGACGATAAAGGAAAGGGCATCAACAATTTCCCCACTCAATAAGATGTCAAGTTTAACCAGGTCGGCTTCCTTATAACCGGACAGAACATAATCCAAAGAAGCATACCCCTTGGTCCGGGATTTCAACTGGTCAAAATAATCGTAAACAATTTCGTTTAAAGGGACTTCGTAAGTAATATTTACCCGGTTAGCAGAAAGATATTCCATTCCAAGATATTGCCCCCGCTTATCCTGGTTCAGTTCCATAATGGCACCAATATACTCTGAAGGCACCATAATCGCAGCCTTAACCATCGGCTCTTCGATAGCTATAATTTCGACGGCAGGGGGAAGATGGGCAGGATTATCAATGGACAAAACATCCCCCTGGGAATTTTTTACCAGATAGATCACACTGGGAGCTGTGGTAATCAGGTTCAAATCATATTCACGTTCCAGGCGTTCCTGAACAATCTCCATGTGCAGCAGGCCCAGGAAACCACACCGGAAACCAAATCCCAAAGCAGCCGAGGTTTCCGGTTCAAAAACCAAACTGGCATCATTGAGATGAAGTTTCTCCAGGGAATCCCGCAGACGGTCATAGTCACTTTGAAGTACAGGATAAAGTCCGCAAAACACCATCGGTGTAGCTTTCCGATAGCCGGGAAGCGGGGAGAGGGCGGGATTTTGCGCAGACGTAATAGTATCCCCCACCTGTGTATCCCTGACATTCTTAATACTGGCCGCAATATAGCCTACCTGGCCGGCTTTGAGCTCTTCAACCAGACAAATTGCCGGGGTCAGGACCCCTACCTCGGTAACCTCAAATGTTTTACCAGAAGACATCATCATAATCTGAGTGCCTTTGGCTATTCGGCCTTCGATAATCCGCACATTGGAAATTGCCCCTTTATAAGCGTCAAAGTGCGAGTCAAAAATCAGCGCTTGCAAAGGAGCACTATCCTCACCGCTGGGCGGTGGTATCTTTTGGACGATTACTTCCAGGATATCCTGAATTCCGACCCCGGTTTTAGCAGAAGCCAAAATTGCCTCAGCGGCATCCAGGCCAATAACATCTTCGATTTCGTGCATAACCCGTTCAGGTTCAGCACCGGGTAAATCTATCTTGTTAATAACCGGCAGTATTTCCAAATTATTTTCCAGGGCTAAATAGACATTAGCCAAAGTCTGGGCCTCAATTCCCTGGGCTGCATCAACAACCAGCAAAGCCCCTTCACAGGCAGCCAAACTCCGCGATACTTCATACGTAAAATCCACATGTCCCGGGGTATCTATCAGATTTAATTCATAAACCTGGCCATCCTTGGCTAAATAATGGAGCTGTATTGCCTGAAGTTTGATCGTAATTCCGCGTTCACGCTCCAAATCCATGGAATCCAAGACCTGACTGGCCATTTCCCGGGCTGTTAAGGCCCCGGTATATTCAATCAGACGATCTGCCAAAGTAGATTTACCATGGTCAATATGAGCAATAATTGAAAAGTTCCGGATCTTCTGTGAGGCTTGTCCCACGGTCTTCCCCCTTAATCAAAGAATAATACTAATCTTAAAAAATAATTATAGCAGATTTTCCTGGATTACTGCAACTAAGCTAAAAGAGCCGGATTTAACTCTGTTTTTTAGCCCCGGCCTTAAATTTCAGTCTGTATCTGAGGAGGCCAACTGTCTGGGTAAACTCTTCCATCCGTAACAAACCGGCAGTTAAGGTAAACAGCAGCAGACCCAGCAAAGATCCGGTCACAAGAATAAGCAGCGCTGAGATGATCCCGGTTCCGAGCATGGTTGTCAGCCAGACTGACCACAGCCAAACAACTGCTCCGAATAAAACTGATATCAGCGCAGTTTTAAAAAAGGTCATTAACAAATTCCGGCCATCAATCTTACCCAGTCGTCTATGTAAAATGATAATCAGCAATAACATATTAACAAAAGAAGCTATCATGTTTGCTAAAGCCAGTCCGCCGTGAGCCATAGGCCGGATTAAGATCAGTGCTCCGGTTAAATTAACAAGCATAGCCAAGATGCCGACAAGGGCCGGCGTCCAGGTATCCTGCAGGGCATAAAACATGCGGGGTAAAACCTGGATTATCGCCTGGGCAACAATACCCAAAGCAAAGAAAACCAAAGGAATTGCTGTCATCAGAGTATCTTCAGCCGTAAATTTTCCATGCTGAAACAAAACCCTGATCAAAGGATACCTCAAGACAACCATCCCGATTGAGATTGGAATAGTAATAAACATCACCATTCTGATTGCTCTTGAAGACATGATTCGAAAATTATCCCATTGCTGTAAAGCAGCCTGCTCAGTAATAGTCGGAAATACTGCCATAGCTATGGCAACAGCAAAGATGCCGACCGGCAGCTGAGAAAGCCGGTTAGCATAATAGAGCGCGGTAATACTTCCTTCACTTAAAGAAGAACCAAGATTAGCATTAACCATAACCTGAACCTGATTGAGAGCAAAACATAAAATAATGGGCAAAGCCAAGCTAGCTATCCGCTGTACAGACGGATGCCGCCAATTGATTGACAGCTGATATCTGAAGCCCACTTTTTGCAGGGCAGGTATCTGGACGAGGAAATTTGCCGCAGCACCGACAACAACCCCCACAGCAAAGCCGGCAATACCCAAACGATCAGCTAACAGCGGGCCGCAAACAATCACACAAACATTGTAAAGAACGCTTCCCAAAGCTGAAGGCCAAAAAATTTTATAAGAATTAAGGATTCCCATGGATAAACCACTCATTGCCAGGATCAGCGGCTGAAAGAGAATAATCCTCATTAATTGGACAGCCAAATTCAGATTCTCGTTTAAACCCGGTGCTAACAGGTGAATAAACTGTTCGGCAAAAACCAGGGCAATTATGATAAAAATACTCAGAATTAATAACGTAATATTAATAACTGAGCTGACAACCTGCCAACCTTCTTCTTCATTATTTCGGGCAATATATTCGGAAAGGACGGGAATAAAGGCTGAACTCAAGACTCCGCCGACCAGCAGCCAATATAATAAGTCGGGAAGCACAAACGCTACATTGTAAGCATCGGTCACACTGCCTTGCCCAAACAGACCGGCAATTATCGCATCCCTGAGAAATCCCAAAATCCGGGAGATTAAATTTGCAGCGATCAGAAACCCTGCTGCTTTGGCAATAGTCCGTGCAGTTGACATTTCCTTAGTCCTTTCCGTGCCTGATACCAGCCTTTCCGCCTTCCGAATTATAACATCTATTACCGGCACGTAAAAGGTTTTGCTATTTTTTTAACCATTCTGCCAAAACCTCAGCCACAGCTTGGGCCGCTCCATTAGCTTCTGCCAAGGTATTAAGTTGACTACCAATTTCAAAGGTCATAGCCCCCTCGGCAAGATGCTGGTTGTAGCGGGCATCGGCAGCATAAAGCAGCCCGGTTTTAAACAGACCGGGAAATTTCTGTTCTCCCAAGGCGATAATCTGTTTAGCTATTTGCTCATTTTTTTGCCAGTCAGGGTTTTTCTGGCCAATAACAAGCAGCACCTTACTTACCTGTTTGTTGTTTACCATAGCTGTAGTCTTATAAGGCAGGCCGTCACGATGGATATCCAACAGCAGACGCAGGTCAGGATTATCCTGGACAATTTTCTGAGCAGTTTTGATTGATTCCCCATATGCTTTATTAAAGTCGGCCGCATCGTGATTTTTAAGGGAGTGAACAGTATTGATGCCTTGCTTCTCCAGGCCTTTTTTCAAGGTTTCACCGATAGTCACTATCTCACCATTCTCGTTTTTGCTGCGTTCCGGTCCGCCATCACCTATATAAGACTCGGTACCATGAGTATGGTAGATGCCCACAAGTACTTTTTTTTCGCTTGCTGCAGGCGGTTCCAAAACCGGCTCATCCGCTGGAGAATTCTCTTCAGCTGAATCCGGAACAAACTGGGCAACAGGACCCTCTAACTCAGGATCATTTGGATAATAGGCCCAGCCCAACCAGGCAGGTCCCGGAGAAGGCGGCAAGAAATAACTCAAAAAAAAGGTCCTTCTATCCTCCATATTAACCCCGGTCAACAAGAACATACTTAAAGACATCCCCTGGTTTCTGATCTGATCCAGGCGTGATCTCTCCGGCTGCGAATATCCTAAAGCCCCCTCAAGTAAAAAAGCCTCCAGGGGCATCCCCTGATCAATAATTAATCTTACCAATTGGCCGGATACTCCGGTTTTGACAGCATAGAATACTCCTGAAAAAAATATTATAATTATCAGTAGTGCTACCAGACCTTGGACCCAGTGAGTATTAGGCCAAAAAAAACCGGGTTTGCGGTAAACAGTCTGAGTATACAACAAAGACTTGCCCCCCTTCCTTTATTGAAGGAATATGAGGGACAAGTCCGGTCTAGAACTTTTAGATGATCATTTTGTTTAACGTAATTCTGTTGGTACAAAGCTATCTACAATCCCGATAACCACTGCTGCCAACAGCGCTCCAATAATGCTGACAGTAATGTACCCCGGAACAATAAATTGACTCAAATATATAACTACAGCCGAGGTTAAGAACCCGATTGTTCCCCTGTGCATCCGGGTAATTTTAGTTTTACCAAAGGCCAGTTCAATTATATAGCCCAGGACTGCAATGACAACTGCTGCAATTAAAGCCCCGGCAAAGCCGGCAACCTTTAAACCGGGAACAAGATAACTTACTATCAATAACACCAGGGCAGAGACTAAAAACCGAACAATCATACCTAACATACTTTTAACGCCTCCAATCATTTTCCGTAGAAAACTAACTTTTTGTTTGCGAATCTAGTTTAAACAATTATTTAAATTTTATTTACCTTTTCTATTTATTTTTTAATATATTCCTTTTTTTCTTGCTAAACTGAACAAGTAATGATAAAATATTCCTTGTGTAAACTGTAGATAAAGCTACCGGAGGGGGTGACCACAGTGCCAAACATCAAATCTGCTCTGAAAAGAGTCGAGAAAACAAGATTACGTACAATCAAAAATGCTGCTGCAAAATCATCTTTACGGACAACAATCCGGCGTTTTGAAGAATCATTGAGTATAGACAAGGAAACGGCGAATACCAATTTAAAAAAGGTAACCCGCGCTTTGGATAAAGCTTGTTCTAAAGGTTTGATTCATAAAAACATGGCTGCCAGAAAGAAATCCAGACTAACCAGGAAACTTGCCAAAAAGTTTGATCAGGCAGGGTGAGTTCTGATTGCCTGAAGCCTAAAAAATAAAAACAAGCCGAAGCGTTAATTGGCAAAATAAGGGGGTTGTGCAACAACTTTAAGAGGGCACAACTCTCTCTTAATTTCTTGATTTATTCGGCTTTAAGCTAATTACCGGCAAAATTTAACAAGCATCAGTTCCAGCAGGAGAACAGGGTTCCCTGCCCCGGTTTTTAAAGCTATTTCAGTTTTCAGGCATTCCTGAAGGGCCTTGACTAATTGTTCTGCAGACATCCTTTGTGACTGGGTCCAGATTTTCCGGGCTTCGTAAGCTGACTTGATTCCCAGGGCAGCTGTCAGCCCGGCAACATTTTCTCCTCTGCTCCGCCAAATACAGGCACCTAAAAGCAACCTTGCTTGTCGCACAAGCAAGGTTAGGATTTTCAAAGGATGTTCCTCCCGTAAAACCTGATTAAGCTTGTTTAAGGCTAAGGAAATTTTTCTTTGGGCCACAGCATCCAACAACTCAAAAACATTGGCTTCCACTGTTTTGATTGACACTGATCTGATATCTTCTGCTTGAATAGTTTTTTCTTCGCCGACATAGACTGCTAACTTATCCAATTCCTGACTGAGAACCCCCGGGCTCTGACCGGCCCAGTCCAGAAAAAACGAAAAGGTTGAGGGAGACATAGATTTTCCCCTGCTCTCAAGCTCACTTAATAACCAGGTTTTCCATTCGGCGGAACTTCCCGGAATTTTAAATTCATAAATAACCCCTGCTTCTGCCAGAGCTTTATAAAATTTTCGTCCTTTGTGAACTTTTTCGGTTATAAAAAGCAGACAGGTATCAGGATTGGGATCAGCGAAATACCTGAAGAATGGAGCCAGGCTTTCGGAATGGCCTTCTTGAAAATAGGGGATATCCTCAACCACAACCAGCCGCCTTTGAAAAAACGAAACCAGATTAGCAACGTTTACAATATCGGCAGGTTTAATATCTCTCCCGGCAAGAATTTCAATCCCACTGCCCGAAGGATCTTGCCTTAAATAATATTTTTTCAATTCCTGCAAGGCTTGTGCTAACATAAACCGGTCTTCACCATGCCATAGATAAATTAAAGGCACTTTTTCCCGGATAACAGCTTCCCTGATAGATTCAATTTCGTGCATTCCTTTATTCCTCCTCCCCCCATTTTAACCGAAAATCTAAAAATCGCCAGTAAAAAAGGCTGCTGTACTTCGAACAAGTTGAATTTGTTTTACAGCAGCCTTACCACAAGAAAGAGGAGGAGAAAAGAGATGTCTCCTCTATAGTTTCCATTTATTCCCCACTTCATACCTCTCCAGCGTTAATTATTTATCTTCCCGGAATCAACTCAGCTCCCCGTAGATCAATTCGTAATTTGAGCGTGCCGTCTTCATCTGTTCTGTAGACAGGCACCTGCCGCTGGACCCAGTATTGTAATACCTTAGGCGCCGGATGCCCAAAGTTATTCTTGCCGACACTAATAATGACAGCCTGGGGATTAATATTATTCAACCAGGATTCATTAAATGAAGAGGAACTGCCGTGATGAGGCTGCTTGAAAAAATCGGCTTGATAATCTATTCCTGCAGCTGTAATTTCGGCCATCTCTTCCTGCTCCATATCGCCGGTAAGCAAAACACTTTTTCCCTGGTAATTCAATTTCAGGACCAAAGAATCATTATTAGGATCCGAAGAGGCGCCATTGCGAACCTTTACCGGAGCTAAGACCTCGAGAAAAACTCCTGAGTCAAGGATTACACGATCCCTGCTTTGCAGCATTCGTAAATCTTCACAGAAACTTAAATAATCGAAGATCAACTCACCATTCCCCGCAGCCAGCCTTTCACCAAGAACTGCAGATATCCCCAGCCAATCAGTGGGTATCTGCTCCAGCACAGCTTCCAGGCCCCCAATATGATCAAGATGCTCATGAGTAAGCAGCACAGCATCCAAATTTTTTATCCCATTTTGCAAAAGATAGGGTACAATAATTTTTTCTCCACTATCAAACCATTGACTGCCTGGCCCGGTATCTACCAAAATAGTATGCCTTTCAGGTGTTCGGATAATGATGGAGTCTCCCTGGCCAACATCCAAAAATATTACTTCCAGGTCCTTGCTTTGATTCCAGGGATTCCACAGAAAAAGAGCGATTATGGCAATAACCAGCCAAGATATCTTTTTCCTGTTAATCGGCCAATAATCATCCTCCCTCTTCAGGAACTCCTCCCTGAAATGACCGAGACGTTGTTCGAGAAACCTCGGATATAAGCTGGGAAAAGGATTAAATAACAGCCGGCGCCAAAACTTTCTCACGTAAACCTTGACGAGAAACGCAAACCGGTCCCAGCCTGTTAGCCAGATAGTGATCAAGCCATACCAGCTTAGCCAAAAAACCGGTCCTGGCTGCAATACTAAAACCTCAGCCCAGGGGATTAAGGCTAAACGCGCTAACAGAACATTGGTTATTTGAAGCAACCACAGTGAAGCCTGGAACAAGGGAGCAGCAACTAAGGGCCAAAAGGATAGGATTACCGCAATTAAACCTAATTCGAAAACACTGCCGATAAAAAGCAGAATAACAAGATTAGCCAGCAAACCAATTAAGGATAAACGCTGAAAAGCTGTGATCAACAGCGGGGTAATTGTAATTTGGGCCGCCAGGGTTGCGCTGATTGCTAAACTTAACAGGCCCGGCATGTTTTGGAACACTCTCCAGGACCGGATTTTAGGAGCCAGCACGATAATGCCCCAGGCGGCAGTAAACGATAATTGAAAACCAAGGTCTTTTAGAACAAGTGGATTTTGGACAAAAAGAATTAAAGCCGCGATCAGCAACCAACGCAACATCTGGACACGTCCCTGGCCTAACCGTCCCATTAAGACCGCAACCCCCAGGATCGTTGCTCTGATAACAGGGAAATTGGCTCCGCATAAGGCAGCATAACCGATAAGACCTCCGGCACACACAATTACCCGTAACCTCAAGGGCATCAGACCGGTTAATAGCCAGAGCAGGCCTAAAACAAAGGCCACATTTGATCCGGAAGCAGCAAAGATATGTAAAACCCCGGTTACCCGGTATCTTTCCAGGAAATCAGGGCTAATTCCACTGGAATCCCCAAAAATAATCCCTTCCAAAACAGCTGTTTCAGTTTGATCCCAAAAACTGAGGACTTCTTTGATCTGTTTCCTGATCGACCAGGTTAAAGGAGGTTTTCCCTGGGCCACGATGGTTGCTTGACCTTGGACGGTCAAGGTCCCCTGCAAACCCCGGATGGCATTGTAAAGTCGAAAATCATAACCTCCGGGGGCAGCGGGAGATTTAGGTCGTTCCAAACGGGCACTAAAGGTCAGGTAATCCCCTGGCTGCACTTGTTCCCAACCGGCAGGCAACTGCTGTTCTGTTTCAGGATAAACCGCTAAACGGTATTTCTGTCCCCGTAACCCTGCCAGGATCTCTTCTTCAACACCACCATCTTCAATCTGAAATAAACCGGAGGCTTTCTCCGGCAGCACATTCCAATCAAGCAATGTTCCGCTGAGCCGAATATGTTTCAGATTCAGGGGTTCGGGCAACTCAGGCTGGACTATTAAGCCATAGCCAAACCCGACAAACACTCCTGCCCCAATCAACAAAATTTCCGGTCGAAAAATTCGTCCCCAAAAATCCTGAGGTTTCCAAAACCAGCTCCGAATAAGGCCTAAACCTAGAATACCCAAAATCCAGAATCCCACTGATCTGTCAATAAAGGTCCCACCAACACCCCCCACCAGCAAGGCCACCACTCTTCTGGCCCAGAGGTCCCTCACGGCTGAACCGTTACTTGAGTACTCATTTTTTCGTATGTTTTGGGACCAATTCCGGAAACATTCTGTAAATCTTCGGGTTGAGAAAAAGGACCATATTCTGTACGATACTGAATTATCCGTTCAGCTAAAGCAGGGCCGATCCCCGGTAATTTGTCAAGTTCTGCTGCCCCGGCTGTGTTGATATTTATCTTTCCAGTTGAGGCGGTAGTGCTTCTGTTTGCTTGGTCTGCGCCAGCTTCCCCGGTATTTTGAGTTGCTGTACCTGCCTGGCTTTGTTCTTTAAAGGGAACTACAATCTTTTGTCCATCTTTTAGTTTTTCGGCAGGATTAATTCCCGCCAAATCTGCCTCAGGCAAAGGCTGTGCTTGTTTTAAAGCATCATCCAAGCGTGAAGCAACCGCTAATTTTATTAAGCCCGGTTTTGCTACCGCTCCCGTAAGATAAACAACAATTTCCCTGTTAAGATCTGACTTTTCAATATAAGCTTTAGAACCATACGGCAAAAAAAGCTTCCAGATTGCCCCGATAATCAAGATCACCAATACCGCCCACCAGATATAGCGTAATTTTCGCTCCATTGAGGCAGCCCCCTTCAAACAAAATTATTGATTGCCCAGTACTTCAATAATTTGAAAGGACGCAAGTAATCCTACCCCCGTCCTTGTGGCTGATTATATATATTAAGTTATGCCCGCGATATTCCAACGAAAACTTAAAAGGCCTTATTGTCAACATAGGCCCACCATAAAGCAGCTTCGAAACGAGTGCTGACCTCTAATTTGGACAGGATATTTCTAAAGTGCAAATCTACAGCCCGGACTTTTAATCCTAATATTCCGGCAATCTCTTTATTGTGAAATCCTTCTACTACTAATTCCATTATTTCGATTTCTTTGGTTGTTAACAGTTTTAGTTTATCTTTGGTTAGTTTTGGGGAAAAAGTTAACCTGGTTCCGTTTTTCAGGCCGGGCAGGAAAAATTCAGAACTTTGCGGAAAGCAGATACCTCCTTCAGCTACTCTGAATATGGCCTGAGTCATTTCCTTGAAGGAACAGTCTTTAAGCAAGATGCCTTCCGGGCCTTTTTTCATCGTCAGGGAGATATAATCCTGTAAGTTTTGTCCTGTCATGATAATGATTTTTGTCCCCGGCTGAACTTTTTTTATCCCGGCGATATAATTAATTTCATTGCTATACAGGAGATCAATATCCAATAATACTACATGGGGCCTGGTATCCCCGACCAGACAAAGACATTCTGTTCCATTTCTGGCTACTCCCACCACCAGGATCCTGGGTTCAATACCAAGCAAAGCAACAGTTCCTTGGGCATACAGCTGCTGGTCATCAACTACTAAAACTCTTATTCTTTCTGATTCAGCCGGATTACAGGACATTGCTGTTTCTCCTCCTCTGTTGCATCGAAGATAAAAAGGAAATGAGCCGGTCTTAGGTTTAGATTATTGGAATAGAAGCCTTGAGCAAGGTTCCCCGATGAATTGCTGAACTGATCTGAAAATTACCGCCTAAGCTTTCGATTCTTTCTTTCATCCCCACTATTCCAAAATGTGCACCTGTTAAAGACCAATTTTCTATTTGACTGGTATCAAAACCTTTACCAGAGTCACTTACAGTCAGTTCGAGCGCAGCTTCGTTCAGCTCAATCTGAATTTTCAACTTGTTAGCACCTGAGCGTTCGACAGCATTCATAATGCCTTCCTGCAAGAAACGATATGCAGCCAACTCCACTTCTTCCTTAAAACGCTTTTCCCGGTCAACATCCGGCATTTCCAGAGAAATCAACAACAATTTCTCGAACATAATCTCTTTGCACATTAATTCAATTGCCGGAAAAAGTCCTAAATCACTAAGGATCGGGGGTCGTAAATTGTTTGTTATTAAGCGCAGTTCGAAATTCAGGTCTTCAACCAATTCCTGCATATGTAAAATAGCTTTTTCAGTTTTTTGATTGAGCTGACACTCTTCAAGAAGGTATTTCAGCCATCTGTTCAAGTCTAACCCTAATTTCGTTAGCCTTTTGACGAAAAATTTCGTACATCACTTGGCAGTATTGTACAACCCCTTCCTCAACAGCTATTTTTTTTAAACAGGCTTGTTTTTCAGCCCAGGGTTGCTGTGACACTTTACCTTCCTGCTGAGTCAAGTCCTTAAATCGTTCGGCTCTTTCACCTTGGAGAATATTCAAAAGATAAACGTAAGGAAGGGTTTTTTTATTTTTTTTCAAAATCCTTTTTTCTTGTAAAATCCAGGAAATCATTTAAATTATTACTGATTTGGCTCATTATGCCAAAGTTCGTCCCAAACTGTTTTAATTGACCTGTTACCGCTTCCTGCGCACCGCCTAAGATG
This sequence comes from Desulfitobacteriaceae bacterium, assembly GCA_028704155.1. GTDB lineage: Bacteria > Bacillota > Desulfitobacteriia > Desulfitobacteriales > Desulfitobacteriaceae > UBA2264. Next base: position 821 of record JAQVLN010000020.1, on the reverse strand, counting down.
GCACCTATTCTACAGGCGCAGGCTGTTAAGCTTCCGGATTTTTGCTTAACTATCTCAAAATATTGTTCAAGGGTTATCTGTTGCCGGTTATCGTAAAGACACTCCCGGAATTGACCATTACTGGCTGTTATTCCTGTGCGATGGAAAATTGCGCTAATGTCCCGGGAAAGTTGGTTATCCGGGATAACCGAAACCGCCTCAAAACAAAGCATCAGTAAACAAAGCGCCAAATTAATAGCATTAGCGTCAGAAAGTTTGCGCCAGGGGAGATTATCATTATCCTGATCCTGAATATCATCAAAAATATCCGCGGCCAGGGCAAATAGTTCCATCGCAATTGCTCCCGGCAGCGCAACTTCAGATTTCCCGCTGACATACTCACAACTCAATAAAGTTAAGTGGGCCCAGCGGAACAATTCACCTGATTGACAGTCAGCATTAAGTGCGGATTTAATAGTATTTAACATCTCCGGATTTAATTGTGCTCTGTTAAGAATTTGATTAATTTCTGTTGCAATAACCTGATCAAACTGAAGACTCATCTCGTTTAGACCCAAATTATACCCAAGTTCTCAGAGGGATTACATTAAACGTCATAACATCCCCGGATACCTCATATCTGGAAAAAACACTTTGCATGATAGCTAATTCAGCAGTCTTAACTTCTTTTTTCAGGCAGCCTCTTTCCCTTAGTCAAGCTATTCTCCGGATTTTTGACATGTTCATGTACCAGTTTCGCAATAAGATCATAACTCATTTTTTCAAACCATCCTTTCATATATTTTACCAAACTAACTATATATTTGCAGCTATTCTCCGAA
>JAQVLN010000019.1 GCA_028704155.1 Desulfitobacteriaceae bacterium | reverse complement strand
AACTGGGAGCACCCGAATGGATGGCTAAACAGTCAGTTGGTTTTGGAGACCACTATCAAGCAGTTGCCAAAACTACAGGACTCCGCAAAATATCAAAAGAAATCCTCGCAAAGCGAGGACTCATTAGAGGACTCATTAGTTGTGTGGATTACTATTTGAATTGAACTGCCTAGTGCGGATCCGCATGCTAGGAGCCTGTTGCAAAAGTAGTTTCACTGAAAGTTGATGTCCATATTTAGCACAAATCGCATATTTATAACACTATATATTGTGGTTTTTAAGACTTGCAATATTGATTTTTGGTGTTTTACAACAGACTCCTAGGTGGTGTGAGAGGGAGGAGAAAATCCTCCCTACTCGATTTTAGTTATATTAGTTATAATAGTTATTATTAATAAAGTCATTTGATTATTTAGTAATACCCTATCAATTGTTTTCAAAATCTAAAAGTTAATTTGCAGAACTTCTTATTTTAGATCAGCAGGGAGGCCGGGAACATGCGCATGGTGGATCTGATAGAAAAGAAAAAAGAGGGTTTAGTCCTTACTAAAGAGGAGATTAGGTATATTGTCGAGGGGTTTGTTCAGGAGCACATTCCCGATTATCAAATATCAGCTTGGGCTATGGCAGTTTTTTTCCGGGGCATGAATCCTGAAGAAACTGCCGAACTGACCAAGGCTATGGCAGAAAGTGGGGAACAACTGGACCTTTCAGAAATCCTGGGAAGGGTTGTCGATAAGCATAGTACCGGTGGGGTTGGGGACAAAACTACCCTGTTGATAGGACCAATGGTGGCAGCTTGTGGTGTCCCTATCGCCAAGATGTCCGGACGCGGCTTGGGCCATACCGGAGGTACAATTGATAAACTAAGTTCGATACCCGGGTTTAAGGTAGAATTATCCCAGGAAGCTTTTATAGCTCAGGTTAATAAAATCGGTCTGGCGGTTGTTGCTCAGTCCGGAAACCTTGTGCCGGCGGATAAGAAACTTTATGCTTTGCGGGATGTTACAGCAACCGTTAATTCGATCCCCTTAATTGCCTCTTCGGTCATGAGCAAGAAAATTGCCGCCGGTGCCCGGGGGATAGTTCTCGATGTCAAATATGGGTCAGGGGCTTTTATGTCTACCCTGGAAGATGCCCGGGAACTGGCTTCCCAAATGGTCAGTATCGGAAAGTCGCTGGGAAGGGACACTGTTGCAGTTATCAGTGATATGAACCAATCTTTGGGACGGGCCGTCGGCAACAGCCTGGAGGTCTTGGAAGTTATTGAAACCCTGCAGGGAAATGGTCCTGAGGACTTATTGGCAGTTTCCCTGGAACTGGGGGCTTGGATGTTGGTTGTCGGGGAAAAAGCTGATAGTGTGGAAGAGGGCAAACAGCTTCTGCGAAAGAGTCTGGACAGCGGGGCAGCTTGGGAAAGATTCCTGCAGTTTGTCTCTGCTCAAGGCGGAGATTGCCGGGCCATAACCAACCGGGCGTTTGAATTGGGAACCTGTCAGGAACGAATTCTGGCTCAAGCAAGTGGTTATCTGCAAAAAATCGATGCCCGGCGCATCGGAAACCTGGCTATGGTCCTGGGAGCAGGGAGGGAGACCAAGCAAAGCGAAATTGACTTGGGGGCTGGACTGGTATTTATTAAAAAACCCGGAGAATGGGTTGAGGCCGGAGAGCCGGTACTTCTTTTGTATAGCGGGGATAAGGAAAAGCTGACTGAAGGTTTGCTTATGGTTGACAAGCTCATTCAAATTAGCAGTGAACAACCTGAGCTGCCGGAGTTGATTCAGGAGGTAGTGCGTTAGCAGCGACAGGTCAGGCTTACTACCCAATTCCATCTTTTTTTACATCTTGCATACAGAAGACGATGCCATTTTTACTGCGATGGAAGTTAATACATTCGCAGCATCTACCATGTCTTTTACAAGTAGTATGAAGGCAGGGGCAATTCTTATTAACAGGATAGTTATTCATTGGTATCAGCTTTTTTATAAAATTTTGAAAAATGTTCAAGCTTAACATCTCCAATGTTTTTTAGAATAATTATTCTATATAAGAATTCTCATTCTTCTTCTCTTTTTGTTTACATTCAAACATTTTCTTCGGCATTCGTTTGCTATTCACCTTCGGAAACAGAGCAAGTTTAAGCCTCACAGTAGTAGCTCGTAGCAGTGATATTTTTATGATCTGCTTTCAGAGAATGGCGTTGATGCCGGCGATGATTTATCGGATAAGAAATGCAAACAGCCGATCCGAAGACAGTATAACAAGGTAAAGAGTATTGCCAAAGTTGGGTTCTGATGATATCGAAACTTTAGTAATAATTCGAGATATTTAAAGAATATTTTTGAAGATATTTTCTTTTGTTTCTTGCAATTTGGATTAAAGCCCTATTTAATATTTCAATTTCACTCAATTCATTGTATAACCCAAAACTAAGTCTGATCATACCTGGTTTGGGAGCATTTGGGTATTTAATATGAGAAGTAATCTCTTGTTTGGATATCTTGAGAAGTCTCTGAATATAAGGTTGTGCACAAAAACAACCATTGCGAACAGCTATACCGGTTTCATAGGATAGTATTTCTGCTACCAAGTGATGGGAAAGACCTTTGATATTGAACGGTATAATTGCAAGATGCTTCTCTCTGGACCTGATATCTGTATATAATTCTACATCAGGAATATGTTTCAGTTTTTTATAAGCATTATTTAACAGATTGTTTTCATAATGTTCGATATTACTCATACCAAGAGATTTGATTGTTTTAATAGCAGCAATTAAAGCCGCAATTCCAATTACATTTGGTGTACCGGCTTCTTCTTTTTGCGGGGGTTTATCCCACATTATGTAATCATTTGTAACCATTCGGACTGTTCCGCCGCCAACATACTCGGGTATACCTTTTTCAAAGGTTTCTTTGGGACCGATAAGTACTCCAATACCGAAGGGTGCATACATTTTATGTGCAGAAAAGACAAGGTAATCAATATGTTGGGGTGAGTTTGCCGGCTTCATATCGAAGGCTGCATGGGGAACTAATTGAGCACCGTCAACTAATATTCTAGCCTTATTGTAATGTACAATTTCAGCAATTTTATGTACAGGGTTTACAAAACCAGTTACATTCGAAGCACCTGTAATGGTAACCAGTTTTACCTTACCTTTATATTTTTCTAATTTGGCCTTCAGATCTGCCAGGTCAATTCTTCCCGATTGGTCTATTTCTATGTAATCAACCTGATATTTTTTTCTCCATGGTAAATCATTGGAGTGATGTTCCATTGCGGTCGAAAGCACGACTCCATTACCGATCCTATCCAGCAAACGATAAGAAAGCTTATTAATAGCCTCAGTCGTATTTTTAACGAAAATTACAGTATTCTGAATAGGATCTGCTTTGACAAAATCAGCAACAATAAACCTGGCATTTTCATAAAAATCAGATGAAAAACGGGATTTGTATCCTTTGCCACGGTGTATTGAAGAATAATTCAGAGAAAATTTCGCTACTTCCTCCATTACAGCTACAAAGGGTGGGGTAGTCGCTGCATTATCAAAGTTAATAGGTTTTACTTGATTACCGTTAGCTATGGGTACCAGTGTATCTACACCTGTGACAAGATTCCTGTAACTTGCCATAAAAGGACTAAAGAACATTATTATACCTCCAAACCATAGTAGTGATTTATAATATTTTTTTGTCAAAAAAATTGTTACAAAGATATAAAAAGAGGAGTAGATTTTGTGAAGATTGTTGCAATAGGTGATTCAATAACTTATGGTTTCCCTTATACGATGAATGATTCCTGGGTTAGATTAACATCAGATAAATTAAACTTAAATATTATAAATCAGGGGGTCTGTGGGGATTTAACCCGTGATATGTTATATCGTTTTTCTCAGGATGTTTTAAGTTTAAACCCTACACATGTTATCATTATGGGAGGCACAAATGATGCTTATTGTAATTTAACCGTAGATGAAATCAGGAGAAATATAAGTAAGATGGTTAAGCAGAGTTTAAATCAAAATATTATTCCGATCCTGGCACTGCCGATTCCCTGTGCAGAATTAAATGAAGAAAAAACGCTTGGAAGATATAGGGATTGGATCAGTTGTTTTACGGCTTCCCAAAAAGTTGCACTGCTGGATTTCTACTCACAGATGCTAAAAAAAGATGGTAAAATACAAGACCTGATATTAATAGACGGTGTTCACCCAAGCCTGAAAGGTTATGATTTAATGATGAAACTTGCTGTGGCTCAATTGAGGATAATACTATGACCTGTTTTCCAGGTTACTGATCCTTGGCAGCCGGTTTCCCGGGCTTTAAACAAACAAGAAATTAGCACTTTAAAGTTATGTTATTTATCCAGAAAAGAAAAACCTTTGCATATTTAGGGAAAATACCATGATATTGAGTAATAATAAATTAGTTGATCTAGCTTACGGAAGGTAATCAACTCAAATTAATATTGACTTAATACTGATAAATGTGATATTTTTATAATAAATATGAGCAAAATACCTACTATTTAAATATTTTACGTTAAATAAATATAAATATTTGGTTAGCATTTATATTTATATTTGTTAGGTGTTTTGTAAAGGTTTTTTTACTTAACCTTCTATCGTTCCAATAGCTTAATAGCTTAACTTAATCATTATTTGTTGACTTCCAATGAAATTTTTTGAATAACCTGGTTTAACCAAGGATGTGTTTAGTAAGAATTGTAGTATTGTACTATATTATAGATATCCTTGGATTTACTTGGGAGAAAGGAGTAATTTTTAATCTCGCAAAGAGATTTTCTGTCTTCATCAGGTAGGTGCGCAAACACTCAAACCGGTATGATTTCAAGTTTTAGCAAAAAACTTATTCAAAAACAATTCATGCAATAAAGGTGAAAGTATGACTTGGCACCATGTTTGTTGCTTTTAAGCATATAACTTGGAAAGTCTATATTTTTTGCCTTCATAAGTGTAAAGAGTATTAGCATATCGATTGCCTGGAGACGCATATGCTTGATGACTTTAATCACTTTTGACTAAATACCAAATTTTAAAAGGGATTGTAATAGCGGTTTTTAAGAATTCTATCACTCAGCAAACCAAGCAGTCTGAAATGCCGGAATTGTCATGCCCAATGACTAATTTGCCAATTTAATAGAAAATAGTATTGCTACAAATTTCTCAAATAAAATTTTAATTAAGTTAAGTTACAAAGAAGAAATTGAAGGGGTAGTAATTAAACTGGATGCTGATAAAGTAAAGGTTGGAATCAGCAGATACAGTGAATGCAAATTGTGGTGCGTGTCCGGGTAATAATGTTTTGATCCTTTATTTTGATCCTTGATGTTATGGATCCTAATGGTACTGAACCGGGTCAACATGCACTACTGCTTGAAACCTAGGAAAGAAAATGCTTAAGGCGTTTTTTTGTTTATATTTTACCACTGATAGCAATATCAGCAGGAATATAGTCCGGGCAATTTTCTTTCATCAGTTTTTATAAACAATTATTTATTCAGCTGATTATAGGTGGATTTGTTTTGGGCATAAATGCAATTTTGGTCATTAAAGATTTATATGGTTATAGCTGTGATATCCAAAAATAGCAAAAGTAATTAAATGACTTTTCGAGGAGATGTTCTGATGTCGAACAAAATTAAGTGGGGTATTCATCCGGATACTCACAAAACGCCTACTGAAAGTAAGGCAATTGAAACTAATAAATTGCCAAGTAAGGTTATTATCCCGGTCCGACAACACATTGGGGCTCCTTGTGTTCCACTTGTGAAAAAAGGAGATAGTGTTAAAAAGGGTCAACTGATTGCCTCCAGTGATGCGTTTGTCTCAAGCAATATCCACGCTTCTATTTCAGGTACTGTAATTGAAGTTGCTGACAAGCCACATCCGGTATTTGGACAATCCTTGTCGATAGTTATTGAAAATGATGGTTTGGATCAGTGGGAAGATGGAGTTTTGGTTGAACGGAATTGGGAAGCCTTGGATAACAATGAAATTGTTGAAATGGTTAAAAATGCCGGAATTGTCGGTATGGGTGGGGCGACTTTTCCAACTCATGTCAAACTTGTTCCGCCAAAAGATGTCAAGATCGATACCCTTGTAATTAATGCAGCCGAATGTGAACCATTCTTAACAGCTGACCACAGGGTGATGCTTGAATATAGTGAACGTGTTGCAACAGGAATTTTAATCCTGAAGAAACTTCTGGGAGTAGACAGTGTTTATGTCGGTATTGAGGACAATAAAATGGATGCTGTCAAGGCTATGAAAGCAGCTTTTGGTGATAAAAAAGTTAATGTTGTCCCTATTGCTACCAGGTACCCTCAGGGTGGCGAAAAAATGATCATCAAAACCCTGCTTAACCGTGAAGTTCCATCAGGAAAACTTCCGATGAATGTTGGTGTAGTTGTTCAAAACGTAGCAACTGCTATTGCTATATGTGATGCAGTCAGAAATGGTATCCCTCTCATTGAAAGGGTTGTTACAGTAACCGGCAGCGCCATTAAAGAACCTAAAAACCTCTTGCTCAGAATTGGTACAACTTTTGCCGATGCCATTGCTCAATGCGGCGGTCTCAAATTTGCACCTGATAAATTAATTATGGGTGGCCCTTTTATGGGAAATGCCCAATATACAACCGAAGTTCCGATTATCAAAGGTGCTAACGGTATACTTGCCTTGGGAAAAGCTGAAATCAAGCTTGACGCTGAATCAGCATGCATCAGTTGCGGCCGTTGTGTCAGTGCCTGTCCAATGGGTCTTAATCCCAGTATGTTAAGCTTGATGGCTGAAAAAGGATTTATTGATGAAACAAAAGATATATATAATCTGCTTGATTGTATGGAATGCGGCTGTTGCAGTTTTGTATGTCCGGCAAAAAGGAAGATAGTTCATAATATCAGGTACGCTAAAAAGGTGTCTGCCGCAAAGGGAGGGAAATAGAAATAGATGAGTACAGAAGTTATTAACAATAATGTAGTGTCAAATGAAATTTATGTTTCATCTTCTCCGCATATGCTTTCTGAAGTCTCTACCAAGAAAATCATGTGGACTGTATTTGCGACCCTTATGCCTGCCGTAATTTTCGCGGTATATTATTTCGGAATGCCTGCACTGACTACAATTATTCTTAGTGTGTTATCTGCCGTTATCTTTGAAGCTCTTGTTCAAAAACTGCGTAAAAAACAAGTTACTGTAAGTGATGGCAGTGCAGCTTTAACTGGTTTGCTTCTGGCAATGTGTCTGCCGGCGTCAGTTCCGTTTTATGTTCCCATCGCAGGTTCTTTCATAGCTATTGTCGTGGCAAAACAAGCAATGGGAGGGTTAGGACAGAACATTTTTAATCCTGCTCATATTGGCAGGGCAGCCTTAATGGTATCCTGGCCTGTGGCTATGACAACCTGGACAAATGTTAGGTATACTGATGCAGTTACCAGTGCTACTCCTTTGAATGTCCTGAAACTGCAAGGGTATGATGCTTTAATTAACATGTTCGGAAGCCAATCGGAAATGTATAAATCTTTATTTTTAGGTCTCAGAAACGGATCTCTTGGTGAAACTTCGGTTGTCTTACTGGTTCTGGGAGGATTGGTATTAATTTTCAAACGCTATATCGACTGGGTCATGCCTGCATGTATGATCGGTACTGTAGGAATCCTTACCTGGATATTTGGGCCAGACGGATTTTTTACCGGGGATGCCCTTTTTCATATGATGGCTGGCGGTCTTATTATCGGAGCATTTTTTATGATTACAGATTATGTCACTACACCTATTACCAGAAAAGGCCAAATTATTTTTGCAATTGGCTGTGGTGTAATAACTGTCCTGATTAGGCTCCTGGGAGGCTATCCGGAAGGTGTTTGCTATTCCATACTCTTAATGAACTGTGCAACACCTTTAATTGATCGTTTCGTAAGACCTGTGCAATATGGAAGGAAGTGAGATTAATCAATGGAACATTCAAATAAAAATGACAGTATATTAAAGATTGCTTTAAATCTTTTGGGCGCCTGTATTATATCCGGTATTATTATTGGCTCCTTATATACTGCAACTAATGATATTGCAGTGGCGAAACAAGAAGAACTTAAGACTGCCTCACTGCAAAGTATGGTAGCAGATGCAGATGAATATAAAGAAATAGAAGGAAAAGAAGAGTGGTTTGCGGCTATGAAAGATGGTCAGGCAATAGCATATATTGTTCCCGCAGAAAGCAGAGGTTATGCAGGAGCAATTGAACTGCTTGTTGCGGTTACTCCAGACCACAAGGTTATGAAGTATATTATCGTAGAAAGCAAAGAAACCCCCGGTCTGGGAGATAAAGCCAAAGAAGAACCGTTTGTCAATCAGTTCATAGGCAAAGGGGCTGACGAACTGGACCCAGATGAAGCTGTTACCAAGACCAATGAAAAAGGTAAAATTCAGTCTATCGCTGGTTCTACTATCACAACAAGAGCAGTTACCAAAGCAGTATATGAAGCAGTGGAAGCAGTAGCTGCCTTTGACAAAGGAGGTCATTAATATGGAAAATTGGAAAATATTTGCCAAGGGGCTAATTTTGGAAAATCCAATTTTAGTACTGGCCTTGAGCCTTTGTCCGGCAATTGCTGTGACATCTTCTGTGATGACTGCTATAACTATGGGTTTAACTGTTACTTATGTAATTACTCTTAATAATGTTGTTGTTTCCCTGATTAAGAATTTTGTTAACCCCAAGGTACGTGTGCCGATTTATATTACTTCAATTGCTACTATTGTTACAATTGCGGTATTGGTACTCAAGGCATATGCACCATCATTATATAAAGAATTGGGAATCTATCTTGAACTTGTGGTTGTATTTGCCATTATCCTGGCACGGGCTGAAGTCTTTGCTTCCAAGAATTCAGTAGGGCGCTCCTTCCTGGATGGTTTTGGTATGGGGTGTGGTTTCCTTGGAGCAATGGTGATTATCGGTGCGATTCGGGAAGTGTTAGGAAATGGAACTTTCTTAGGCTTTAGCGTTTTTGGCCAGGCTTATGACCCAGCCTTAATTATGATCCTGCCACCGGGTGGTTTTATCTTAATCGGATATTTGGTAGCATTATTCAAAATGATTAATGACTCTCGGGAAAAACGTCAAAGAATTAGAGGTGAGTCTGCATGAAAGAATATTTACTTCTATTTGCCAGTACAGTATTAGTTAATAACTTCATATTATCAAGATTTCTGGGGCTTTGTATTTTCTTTGGAGTATCCAAGAATGTTAATGCCGCAGCTGGAATGGGGATAGCGGTCACAGGTGTTATGACTCTGACTTCAATGTGCGTCTGGGCAGTCTACAATTTAATACTGGTGCCGTTAAATTTAACTTTCATATCACTTGTTATAATAGTTTTGTTTATGGCTATTTTTGTCCAATTGCTGGAAATGATTATCAGAAAATTTGCTCCGGCTTTGTATCAAATGTGGGGAATTTATTTGCTTATAGTTGCAACAAACTGCGTAATTCTCGGCGTTCCGCTTATCAATATTGAAGCTAACTATTCCTTTGCCTTTAGTACGGTACACGCATTTGGTGCCGGAGTAGGATTTGCGCTGGCACTTGTTTTAATGGCAAGCTTACGGGAAAAAATAAGATTTGCTGATGTACCCAAGCCACTTGAAGGATTAGGGATTGCTTTTATTTTGGCAGGATGTCTTTCTTTAGCTTTCTTTGGTTTTTCCGGAATGATCAGTATTTAGAAAGGTAGCGATCAAAGATGAAAGATTTGTTTTTAGTTCTTGTCGTTATGGGTGTATTGGGACTTGTCTTTGGAATAGTTATTGGCTTTGCCAATAAAAGATTCACTGTGGAAATGAATCCCTTAATCCACTTAGTTGAAGATATTTTACCAAAAGGACAATGTGGTGCCTGTGGTTTTGCCGGATGTCAAGCTTATGCGGAGGCTGTAGTATTAAATAAGGATATCGCTCCCAATCTCTGTATCCCCGGAAAAAAACCGGTAGCTGATAAGGTTGCAGAATTAACCGGAAAAAAAGCTGAGGAGATTGAACCCAGGGTCGCTTATGTGAAGTGTGCAAATCCCATAAGTACTGCTTCAAAGAAATACCAGTATACAGGTGTTAATGATTGTGTTGCAGCAAGCATGCTACATTCCGGCCCAAAAGAATGTGCCTTTGGGTGTATCGGCTTGGGGTCTTGTGCCAAAGCATGTCCGTTTAATGCTATTGAAATTAATGATCAGGGCTTGCCGGTCATCGATAAAACCAAGTGTACCGGTTGCGGCAAATGTGAATCCATATGTCCCAGTAAGGTAATTCAATTGGTTCCATTAGATGCCCATGTTGAAGTCAAATGTAATTCACTTGATAAAGGAGCAATTAAACGTAAGTATTGTTCTATTGCTTGTATAGGATGCGGTATCTGCGCCAAACAATGTCCATATGGGGCAATCAAAATTGAAAATAATTTGGCAGTTGTTGACCCCAGTGTCTGTAAGGAAAAATGCAGCGAAAAAGTTTGCTTGGCTAAATGCCCAACCAAAGCGATTCAAGAGTTTGTTGTTTGATATTAATTGACAAGTTAAAAAAATGTCCGTATAGTCTAAGTAAAAGCGCTTCATGATATATGAGGCGCTTCTTACTGAATATTATCCACAAATTAACGGCTCTCAAAAAATGCTATTATTTATAAGCTAAATATATTAAACTGGTTTGGAGAATAGTATGAAAAAAATTATTTATGTGCTATCAATATTAATAGTATTGATTTTACTAACATCTTGCAGCATTAGTACAGGCAAATCCTATAAAGCTGACGGCTTTGCTTTAGGAACAATAATTACGCAGGAAGTTTATGGTAGAGATGCCCGGCAAGTCTCTGTTGAAGCAATGGACAAACTAAAATTTCTGGAAGATCTTATGACCATTAATGACCTGGATAGTGACAGTAGCAAGCTTAGTATGAACGCCGGCAAAGGCTATGTAGAATTAAATCCCGAAACTATCAGTGTTCTGAAAAGTGCCCGCAAGATTTCGGATTTAAGTGATGGCGCTGCTTTCGATATTACTGTTGCACCAGTAGTAAAAGCCTGGGGTATTGGTACCGACAATCCACAGATCCCCTCAGAGGAAACACTTAAAAAATTAGTTCCTTTAATAAATTATCAAGATGTTCAGATTGATGAAGCAAGTAATAAGGCAAGTCTTGCCAAACCAGGACAGATGATTGATTTAGGCGGAATTGCCAAAGGTTATGCTGGAGATGTCCTCAGGGAAATATATCAAAAGAATGGTATAAAATCCGGGCTTATAAATTTAGGCGGCAATGTTATAGCTGTGGGAAGTAAACCAGATGGAAGTCCCTGGAGTATCGGCATTCAAAATCCCCGCTCAGAAACAGGTGGAATTGTTGGGATTATTCAAGTTTCTGATAAGGCAGTTGTAACGTCCGGTGATTATCAAAGATATTTCGAAAAAGACGGAAAGCGCTATTGCCATATAATTGATCCCCATACCGGCTATCCTGCAGATTCAGGATTAATGAGTGTAACAATTATTACATCATCATCCACTGATGCGGATGGACTTGCTAAAGCATTTGTTTTAGGACTTGACAAAGGAATGGATCTAGTAAAAAAGTATAATCAATCATACAGCCCGGCGGATGCAATTTTTATTACAACCGATAAGAAAATATTTGTTACACCAGGACTGCATGACAACTTTAAATTAGAGGATGAAAGTCATGAATATACGTGTATTAAAAAAGGGTGACATTATATTAATATTATGTATTTTAATGATTGCAGGTCTGATATTTATCATGAACAATTTTGCATCGGCTGCTAATAACAATAATTTAATTGCGGAAGTAGTGAGAGAGGGGAACTTAATTAAGATTATAGATTTAAATAAAGTTAAAAATCCTGAATATGTAATTTTTGACGAAGGAATAAAACAAGTTATCTTAGTAGAAAAAGGAAGAATCAGGTTTCTGGAATCTGACTGTCGGGATAAGTTTTGTGTAAAAGGCGGCTGGCTCACCAAAACAGGTGCTAAAGCTGTATGCATACCTGCCAAAACTATAGTGACAATTGTTGGTGATCAAAAACAAACCGACAGTAATACATTTTAAAAGGAGAAAAATGAATAAGGATAGAAAAAAAGCTGTTGTCATTATTTTAGTTTGTAATGCCATCTTAATTTCGCTATTGGAACTAATTGTTCCGATCCCGGTTCCTGTACCGGGTGTTAAGCTGGGGCTGGGAAATATTATTACAATTATTGCAATTGTTTTTTTAAATTTAAAGGATGTCCTTATTATTGTTTTACTTAGATGTATTGTAGTAGCAGTTTTAAGTAAGGGACTAATGATGTTGCTTTTTAGTATATCCGGTGGCATTCTCAGTGCAGTAATAATGTGGTTTCTTTATAAACGCTTTGGCAATGTTTTCAGTATTAAAGGAATTAGTATTATTGGCGCAATTACGCACAATACAGCTCAAATAATTGTAGCCTCGGTAATATTAAGGGAGACAATTTTTTTCTATTATATGCCAGTTCTATTAATTGCGGCTGTTTTAACAGGTTTAATAACAGGAAGTATAAGTGATCTAACTATACGCGAGATAACTAAAAGAGGTATTTTTCACTGATTCCGTCTTATTTAGGAAGTGAGTAAATGTCAGGTTTTTTATTGAATGTAAGTACAAAAAATTCATTATTAGCTGAAATAGATGCCGGATTAAAAGCCTTGTTGGCAATAGTATTGGTTGTTGCAGCAATGGTATGTGAAAAACAAGTAAGTTTGCTTATAATTTTTATTTACATGGTGATTGCTACAGTTTTATTAGGTAGTAATTTCAGATTCCTCTTTAAAAACATACTTTCTTATGCAATAATCATCATGTTTCCCTATGCGTTTGGTCTTTTATTATCAATATTTTTCAGTATTATCTTTTCAGTCAATCAGTCTGCATCTGATTTAGTTTTTAAGGATGCATTATTAAGAATGATAAAGATTTTTTTTGTCTGGTATGTTGGCAGCTTGTATATCTTCTCCACTCCTCTGGAATCAATTCTGGGTCTGTTGAAGAAAGTTCTTCGGCCCTTGAATAGATTTGGAGTACCAATTGCCAAACACTTAAATATTATCAAATGTATAGTTATAGAACTTAACCAGTCAGTAAGCGAATTCAAAAATAATACTTTGTCTGAAGCCCGAGGTATTTTTAAAAACAGAAACTCGTCATTTAATACTAAAATTAAGGAAATATCAAACATTCTGGTTTGTTTTATTGCTAATTCATTGCATAAGACAGAGCATATCCAGGAACTGGTTGCCCGAACAAATCCAGAAGATTTAATATATAATTTCAAGTTTTCCTGGAATGAAGTTATAGTTAGCTTTAGTCTAATCATACTTCTTGCCGTATTAACTTTAATAGAAACAATTGTTTTTTTCTGATCCGACCAAGAAGAGGCTGCCCTAAAGGTCAGTCCCTTCCTCCTGAAACTTGTACTCCAGACTTAAAGCTATCTGTCAAAATAAGGGCTTTTACCACTGGAACTCAGAGGTACTCCAATAACTATGTCACCCTCTATAAGACCCAGACTGCGTGCAATTACACCAACACGATACATGATTCGGTTATCAGCATTCAGCATACTGGCAGTTTTGACAGCAGATCCTAATGCAATTCCCAAGTCCACAAGTCGCCAGGCACAAATCGGTCCGCCAAATTCAGGGCCTTCTGTTATTGCAGTTAACATACTGCATTTTTCTTGTCCGCAGGCACCGCAATTAAGTCCTAGTTGCTCGGGCTTATTTAAAGATAGAAGTAAAAGCGCTTCGGAAACACCAATATTTTGCCCATCGCGATCAAAATTGGATTTACCGCTTTCAGCTCCATATTTGACCATTTCCTGGGCAATAATCTGTAAATCTGAACCACTAATTACTTTTATCTCAACAAAATCCTGACCGGCACCCTTCGGGGCTGTCCTGGCTGAAAGGGCCATAAGCTCTGCAACAGTCTTCATTATCTCCATACTCTATACTCCTCTCATATTTGAAAATTTGCTATTTTAGACTTATACAATTATTATATAACATGCGTGAAAAATAAAAAGTCCCGGGAGTGAATAACTTGAGCAAATTAGAGTTAATTGCGACTACGGCATTTGGCCTGGAAGCTATTGTAGCGCGAGAACTAAAAAATCTTGGCTATGATCGTCTCACTGTTGAAAATGGCAGAATAACTTTTATTGCTGATGAACTGGGTATTTGCCGGGCAAATATGTGGTTACGTTGTGCAGAGAGAGTATTAGTCAAAATCGGATCATTCAAAGCTGTTACTTTTGAGGAGCTTTTTCAGCAAACAAAAGCCTTGCCTTGGGAGAATTGGCTTTCAATAGATTCTCAATTTCCGGTTAACGGCAAATCAATTAAGTCAAAATTATTCAGTGTTTCAGACTGTCAGGCAATTGTCAAAAAAGCCATAGTTGAAAAACTTAAGGAAACCTACAACTGTACCTGGTTCGAGGAAACAGGCCCACGTTATACTATTGAAGTTGCTCTTCTTAAAGATATCGTTACTTTAACAATTGATACCAGCGGTAATGGCCTACATAAAAGGGGTTATCGACAATTAACCGGTCTGGCCCCCCTGAAAGAAACTTTGGCCGCAGCAATGGTATATTTAAGTTATTGGTATAGTGACCGGGCTTTGATTGATCCTTTTTGTGGAACAGGTACAATTGCCATTGAAGCTGCTCTAATTGCTCAGAACCGGGCTCCGGGACTAAAACGTAATTTCATATCAGAAAGTTGGCCCAATATTCCCAAGGATTTTTGGCGGGAAGCCTGGCAAGAGGCTCTTGACCTATGGCAAAGAGAGATACCCTTACACATTTATGGATCAGATATAGACAGCAATGCCCTTCGGTTAGCCAGAATAAACTCAACTCAAGCTGGGCTTGCTGAAAAAATTCATTTTCAGCGATTACCTGTCCTTGAAGTTCGTTCGCGTTTTAAATATGGTCATCTGATCACAAATCCACCTTACGGAGAACGAATTGGTACGAATGAAAATGCCGGGAAATTGTACAAAGAGTTAGGTAAAACATTTAAGAATCTGGAAACCTGGTCCCTACATTTTTTGACCAACCAATCCTATCCTGAAAAATTAATAGGCAGACGCTGGGATAAGAGTCGCAAGCTTTTTAACGGCAGACTTGAATGCCATTTTTATCAATTTTTTGGACCCAAGCCAATCAGAAATTAATTATGCACGGCTTATTTTACTCTTTACAGTGCTGGTTTGTGCTATGCTGTTTCTTGGATGAATGCCAAGAATATTTTAGGTTAAGATAAGCCATACTAATTCAGTAAAAAAAATTAAGAGGTGAATTAGAATGGCTTTAATCCCTTATGAACCTTTCCGTTTAATTGAACCTTTCTGGAACGAAATGGATAGAATGTTTATGCACCGTGGAAAAGATGATGTATCTGAGTGGTTGTATCGTGTTGATGTGGAAGAAACACCGGGTCAAGTGATTGTCACAGCAGAAATTCCTGGGATTGAAAATAAAGAAGATTTAAATATTCATGTTAATGAAAATCTTTTAACGATCCAGGGAGAAGTAAAACGTATTCGGCAGGCTGAAAAGCGTCTGTCCAAGCATTCAGAGCGTTATTATGGAACTTTTATCCGTAAGATAACTCTTCCCACTTCGGTTAAGACAGATGGCTCACACGCAAGTTACCGAAATGGTGTTTTAGAATTAACCTTTGAGAAAGATCAACATCCTGCTGCCCGCAGAATTGAAGTTGACTTTCATTGAAAACAAAAAATAAGAAAGAATACAGGGTGACTGTCAGGACGTTTATTATATGCTATTATACGTTCTGTTTTTTTTTGTAGTAATAACTGTTCTTTCCCTTTTAAAGACTTGCAGTATATAATTGGTTTTATACAAATATTATAATGAGTGTATAGAAAGAAGAGAAAAGAGTAGAATGCAAAATTTAGATATTCGTAATGGCAGGATTGGCAAGCTGCTTTGGGAATTTTCCTTACCCGCAATTATTGGCATGTTAGTAAATGCCCTTTATAACATAGTGGGCAGAATCTTTGTCGGGCGGGGCGTGGGTTCCATTGCTATTGCAGCCATTACTGTGGCTCTCCCAATTATGACGATTTTATTTGCTGTGGCCATGCTTATCGGGATTGGTGCGACCGCCTTGATTTCAATCCGTCTTGGTGAACAGAAAAAGGAAGAAGTAGATAAAATTGCGGGTAATGCTGCTTTTTTATTAATCTTATTACCGGTACTGCTTTCGATCATCTATGTCCTTTTTTCTGATCCAATCCTAAGATTGTTTGGTGCCAGTTCAGAGGTTATGCCTTATGCCCGGGATTATACCTATATTATTATGCTCGGGGGAGCCCCTGGAGCATTTTCCTATGGGCTGAATAACTTCATCCGGGCTGAAGGGAATCCTAAGTTCGCTATGTTCACCCAAATTATTGGTGCTTTAGTCAATATAATTTTAAACTACATATTTATCTTTATTCTGGGGTGGGGTATCAAAGGTTCAGCCTTGGCAACTGTCATTGGGCAGAGTGTTTCGGCGATTTGGGTGCTCAGTTATTTCTTTTCAGGTCGCAGCATGATTAAACTTAGACTTAAAAACCTGAAACTTCAAATGCCGATTGTTGTAAAGATAATGACGATAGGTTTTGCTCCTTTTGCAATGCAAATAGCCAATAGTGTTCAATTAACGATCCTGAACAAAACCCTGATGATTTATGGCGGCGATTTAGCACTTGCAGCTGTAGGTATTATCATGAGTGTAACAATGCTCCTGTTAATGCCGATTGTTGGAATTAGTCAGGGTGCTCAGCCTTTGATTGGATTTAATTACGGAGCCCGGCTTTATGGACGAGTTAAGGAAACGTTAAAAAAAGGAATAATAGCCGGTATGGTCATGGCTTCCGGGGGTTACATTATCATTCTAACCTTAGCTCCTCAAATCGTCGGACTATTTAGTAAAGATGATCTTGCCCTGACACAGCTGACGGTTCATGCTCTGGCAACCTTCCTGGCCGTACTGCCAATTGTCGGATTTCAGATCGTTGGCGCCAACTATTTCCAAGCTGTTGGTAAACCGGTTCAGTCAACAATTCTTAGTCTATCAAGACAAGTATTGATCTTCATTCCGCTTTTACTCATTTTGCCTAATTATTATGGGATAGAGGGAGTATGGATAACAGCCCCGATTGCTGATGTTTTGTCGGTAATGATGACAGCGGCATTCCTCATATTTGAAATGAAAAAAAACAGGGTTTTTCAGCCGGAAGTAAAAAACTTATACTAATATGGAAATCAAATCGAGCAAATACTATTTATCTGGAATAGACCGGTGAATCAGGAATATGAATACAGAAGAGGAGCCAAATTTATTTGTATAATTCTGAAAGGAAGCGAAAACATGAGCAGTATCCCTTTAGACAAATACAGGTAAAAACGAGTACCCTGAAATTTAAAAGGAACTCGTTTTTTATTATTGGGGTTTTAATTTTAATATAGTCAGAAACAAAAAATGTATAACTGACTAATACATGCTATACTGAATTAGAAGCAATTATTGTTATTAATAATCTTTTTAACAGGAAGGAGTAATTCTAATTATGCATGAAAAACGTTTCAAACTATGGTCGGAACACCCATACTTTGATACCGAATTTCGCCAGGAATTAAAAAAAATTAGCGATCCCAAGGAAATTGAGGATCGTTTTTATACCGATCTGGAATTTGGTACCGGTGGCTTGAGAGGTATAATTGCTGCCGGTACTAACCGCATAAATAAATATGTAATTCGTAAAGTTACTCACGGTTTGGCAGAATATATAATAAACTATTGTCCGGAGGATAAACAAAGAGGTGTGGTAATTGCCTATGATTCCCGCAGATTTTCTCGTGAATTCGCCCTGGAAGCAGCTTTAGTTCTTGCGCAACATAGAATTAGGGCTTTTCTGTTTGATGCTCTGCGTCCAACACCTGAACTGTCTTTTGCAGTCAGAAACCTGCATGCTTTGGCAGGTATAGTTATCACTGCGAGCCATAATCCTAAAGAGTATAATGGCTATAAACTATACTGGGAAGACGGCGGGCAAGTCCCTCCGGAACAAGCTGACTGTATTCTTGCTTATATCAAAAAACATGAAAGTTGGGTAGATATCAAACTTATGTCCCAGGAAGAGGCTTTGGCTTCTGGCTTGCTGGTAATGATTGGAGCTGAGATTGATCGGGAATACCTGGATAAAGTTAAAAGCTTAACCCTGAATCCACAGATTATTAAAGAAAATGGAAGTCTCTTGAAGATAGTTTATTCGCCATTGCATGGGGCCGGAAATATCCTGGTAAGAAAAGCCTTGTCAGAATTAGGCTTTTCGGATGTAATTGTGGTTGCTGAACAAGAACATCCTGATCCTGAGTTTTCAACTGTTTCTTCACCTAATCCGGAAATTCCTTCTGCTTTTGATTTAGCCAAACAATATGGACTTCAAACAGGAGCCGACTTACTTATAGCTACTGATCCTGATTCAGATCGTCTGGGTGTAGCAGTATGGGATAATCAAGGACAATACCAACTATTATCAGGTAACCAAATTGGAGTACTTTTGATTGATTATATCTTGTCACAAAAGAACAAATCCGGTATGCTTCCTGATAAAGCGACGATTATCAAGACCATAGCTTCGTCAGATTTAGCTGATGAAGTTGCCCGCTCTTATGGCGCAGCTGTCGAAAATGTTTTAACAGGTTTTAAATTCATTGCTGAAAAAGAGAAAGAGCTGGAGGAAAATAATAGCGGGGTCTTCCAATTTGGTTTTGAGGAAAGCTACGGTTATCTGGCTGGGGATTTTGTTCGCGATAAAGACGCAGTCATCGCAGCTGTATTAATAGCTGAAGCGGCATTATTTTACAAATTCACGAAAAGCTTTACTCTTATACAGGTATTGGACGAAATATATTCACAATTCGGCTATTATCTTGAAGACCAGGAGTCAATCGTTCTAAAGGGAAAAAGCGGGCTTGAGAAAATGGCCCAAATAATGACTGGCCTGCGTGAAGCTGATTTAAGTGAATTAGGTGGTATTCCCATTGAGAAGATAGATGATTATGAGCGAAGATCCGGCAAGTTATTGGATAACAATTTTTCATATCCCTTAGAACTTCCGCGCTCTAATGTCCTGCGTTTCTCTTTTAAAGACGGTGGTTTTGTTATGGCCCGACCATCCGGAACAGAGCCAAAAATCAAGTTCTACTTTTCTGTCAAAGGACAGGATAAATTACATCTTGTTGAAATAATGAAACAAGTCAAGTCAGAAGTATTAGCAATTGTCAACAAAATATTAGCCTGGGATAATAGATAATTAATTGTTCAAGGCCTGCACTTTTCTGTACCATATATTGGTGGAAAGAGCAGGCCTTATTATATTGGTCAATAATGGTCAGAATTTGTCTGACCATTATTGACCTTTAACTGAATAGGCTTTATAATATAATTGTATATAGTAAATAATACTAATGATTTATTCATTTGCTCTTTTATTTTGAATTTTTAGGAGGTGACTTATGGATTTCAAAGATTATTATAGTATCCTTGGTGTGAAACCGGATGCTGATCTTAAAACAATTAAGAAAACTTACCATCAATTAGCTAAAAAATATCATCCCGATGTTAACCCTGGTGATAAAAAAGCCGAAGAAAAATTCAAGGAAGTTACCGAGGCTTATCAAGCCATAAGTGATCCTGAAAATCGCAAAAAGTATGATGAGCTCCGGCAGACTTATCAACAGTGGCAGCAACAGGGAGGACGTGGAAATTTTGATTGGCAGCCTTGGCAAACAGAACCGGGTACAGGTGGCTATACCAGAACAATGAGTCCTGAAGAGTTTGCCGATATATTCGGCGATTATGGCAGTATGGATGATATTACGGGCGGTTTCTCGGACTTCTTCTCTACAATTTTTGGTATGGGCAGAGAAGCGGGTCAAACAAATATGCATAGACGCGGAACACAACTTGCCAGAGCCGGTCGGGATACAGAAGCCCGATTAACAGTTACCTTGGAGGAGAGTTACCAAGGCACGACCCGTATAATCCAATTAGGTGATAAAAAAATTGAAGCTAAGATCCCCAAAGGAGTACGCAATGGTTCGAAAATCCGCTTAAGCGGGCAAGGCATGCCGGGAAGCGGCGGCGGACCAAGCGGCGACCTTTATCTTACAATAAACGTTCAGGCCGATCCCCGTTTTATTCAGGAAAATAATGATTTAACAATGGAGGTACCGGTAGATTTTTATACAGCAATTTTTGGCGGAGAACTAAGGATCAAAACCTTAAGTGGTGAGATACTCCTTAAAATACCGCCAATGTCCCAAAGCGGAAAGAAATTCCGTTTAAAAGGCAGAGGTATGCCTAAATTGGAACAGCCTCAAGTCCATGGAGACCTTTACACTCAAATCAAAATTGTTTTGCCAAATGATTTATCTGAAACAGAATTGAATACTCTTAAACAACTTGCCGAAAGAAGAAAACACCAGCAATGAGCCATAAGGAAAAGGGAGGGGAGTAGGTATGGCTTTTGACACCAATCGTTTTACTCAAAAATCTCAGGAAGCAATTATCAATGCTCAAAACTTGACAGAACGCAATGGTAATAGCCAGGTTGAACCTGAGCATCTTTTATTTACTCTTTTGGAACAAGCCGATGGGGTAGTTCCCCAGGTCCTGGGCAAAATGAATATTCCAGTCGGAGTTTTGTTACAAAAAGTTAATCAAGAATTAGAACGTTTGCCCCGTATTAGTGGTACCAATGTTCAAATAAGCATTTCGCCCCGTTTGCGAACAGTTTTAGTAGCTGCCCATGATGAGATGGCTCCTTTTGGAGATGAATATGTAAGCACTGAACATCTTTTGTTGGCATTAATGGATAAGGCCGGGGGAGCAGCAGAACAAATTCTTAAACAAAGCGGCTTAACCAGGGATAAATTGCTGCTGGCCTTACGTGAAGTAAGGGGAACACAGCGTGTCACAGGGGCTAATCCTGAGGGGACCTATGCTGCCCTTGAACAATACGGCAAAAATCTTGTAGATTTAGCCCGGCGCGGCAAACTTGATCCGGTAATAGGCCGTGATGAAGAAATTCGTAGGGTTATTCAGATTTTATCGAGGCGCACTAAAAATAATCCTGTCCTCATTGGTGAACCAGGGGTCGGTAAAACTGCAATTGTCGAAGGACTTGCTCAACGTATAGTAAGAGGAGATGTCCCGGAAACAATTCAGAATAAACAAGTGATCTCCTTGGATATGGGAGCACTGATTGCTGGAGCAAAGTATCGCGGTGAATTTGAAGAAAGACTTAAAGCCGTTTTAAAAGAAGTTCAGGACCGGGATGATGTCGTTCTTTTTATTGATGAACTGCATACAGTCGTTGGTGCCGGAGCAGCCGAGGGAGCCATGGATGCCGGTAATATGCTCAAGCCAATGCTGGCCCGCGGTGAACTTCATATGGTCGGGGCAACTACAATTGATGAATATCGTAAACACATTGAAAAAGATGCCGCTTTGGAGCGTCGTTTCCAGCTGGTATTAGTGGGAGCATCCAGTGTTGAGGACACCATATCAATTTTACGCGGGCTTAAAGAACGCTATGAAACCCATCATGGAGTCAGAATTACCGACAGTGCTATTATTGCCGCCGCAGTTCTTTCTGACCGTTATATAAGTGACAGGTTTCTGCCTGACAAGGCGATAGACCTCATTGATGAAGCAGCTGCCCGTATGAGGATGGAAATTACCAGTGATCCTTACGAATTAGATCAAATCAAACGTCGGGTCCTGCAATTGGAGATTGAACGCGAAGCATTAAAAAAGGAAAAGGATGAAGCCAGTAAAGAAAGGCTGTTTAAAATTGAGGAAGAACTGGCTGACCTAAAAGAAGGACGTTCAGCTTTGGAAGCACAATTACAGGCTGAACGTGAGGTTCTGGCACGCATTCAACGCTTAAAAGAAGATATTGATCAGTCCAGGCTTCAGATGGAACGGGCCCAACAACAGTTAGACTATAACAAAGCAGCTGAGTTACAGTATGGTGTATTGCCCAAGCTGGAAAAAGAGCTTGAAGAAGCCGAAAATAGTATAAGGAATAAAGAGGATACTTTGCTGAAACAAGAAGTTGATGAACAAGACGTCGCCGAAGTTGTCGCCAATTGGACCCATGTTCCTGTTGCCAAAATGTTGGAAAGTGATATTCAAAAACTGGTTAAGATGGAAGAACGTATCCATCAACGTGTTATTGGTCAGGATGAAGCGGTAAAAGCTGTCAGTGACGCAGTCCGGCGCGCCAGGGCAGGCTTGCAAGACCCCAATCGTCCACTGGGATCATTTCTTTTCCTGGGTCCTACCGGTGTCGGTAAAACAGAATTGGCCAGATCATTGGCTGAGTTTCTGTTTGATGATGAACAAGCTATGGTAAGGATTGATATGTCCGAATATATGGAAAAACACACCGTTTCCCGACTGATAGGCGCACCTCCCGGTTATGTTGGCTATGAACAAGGTGGACAATTAACTGAAGCTGTTCGCAGGCGTCCCTATACTGTTATACTCCTGGATGAAGTGGAGAAAGCCCATAGCGATGTTTTCAATGTCCTTTTACAGCTTTTAGATGATGGTCGTTTAACTGACGGACAGGGAAGAGTTGTCAACTTTAAAAATACGGTTGTGATCCTGACCAGTAATATTGCCAGCCCAATTATTCAGGAAATGACTTTAAATAATGTTGCTCATGAAAAAATACGTTCTCTTGTCACTGAAGAACTGCGCCAGTATTTCCGTCCGGAGTTCTTAAACCGTTTAGACGAAATCATTGTATTTCATCCTTTGGACATGGAACACATTGTCAAAATTCTGGAAATACAATTGGAGTTATTAAGACAACGTTTAGACGACCGCAAATTAACACTTGATTTAACGGAAGCTGCCCATGCCCAATTAGTAAAAGAAGGCTATGACCCTGTCTTTGGAGCCAGACCGTTAAAACGGGTAATTCAACAACGCTTACAAAATCCATTGGCACTTAAACTTTTGCAAGGAGAGTTTAAGGAGGGAGATCATTTACTTCTGGATTTAGCACCTAATGGAGAGTTCGTTTTTGTTGTGAAAAACTAAAATTCAGGGTATCAGAATAATCTGAAAGGGGATCCCCAGATTAAAGACACTAATTCAATCTGGTAATCCCCTTTTTGACAATCATGCGAGGTGAAAAAATGTATTCAAACCTGCGTAGTTTTATCAATGCTTTAAAACGAGAAAAACTTTTAATTGAAATAGAAGCTGAAGTAGATCCTCACTTGGAACTCGCTGAAATACATAGAAGAGTTATTGAAAGTGAAGGACCCGCACTTTTCTTTAAGAATGTCAAAGGCAGCCAATTTCCTGTTGTTACCAATCTATTTGGAACCAGGGAACGAGTAAATTTAGCAATTGGTCCAAAACCTGAAAAAATCATCCGAAGTGCAGCAAAAGACTTCGAACATTTCCTTCCTCCTGAAGCTAAAATTTGCTGGCAGAACAAAGCCTTGCTTTTAGCCTTGGCAAAGAGCGGTCTGAAAAATGTTTCGCCACGTAAGGCACCAGTGCTTGAAGTTGCAGAAAAGAATTTAAATCTTGGCGATTTACCAGTCCTGACAAGCTGGCCTAAGGATGGGGGTCCTTTTATAACCTTACCCTTGGTTTATACAGAACACCCTGTAACCTTACAGCATAATCTGGGAATGTACAGAATTCAGATTCATGATAAACAGAAAACCGGCATTCACTGGCAAATACATAAAGGCGGCGGTTTTCATCACTACGCAGCCGAACAGCTTAACATTGATCTGCCGGTAACGTGTTTTTTAGGCGGACCTCCAGCCTTAATATTAGCAGCAATTGCCCCTTTGCCCGAAATGCTTTCAGAATTGCTGTTTGCATCTTTCTTAATGAACGAAAAGCTTTCAAGAGTAAAAGTACCGGGATACCCTCATCCTTTGATTGCGGAGGCTGAATTTGCCATCAGTGGTTCAGTTCCGGTTAGTATTCGGCAACCTGAAGGTCCTTTCGGCGATCATTATGGTTACTATTCTTTAACACATAATTTCCCGATTTTTAATGTTCAGGCACTTTTTCATCGAAAAGATGCAATCTATCCGGCTACTGTTGTCGGTAAACCACGCCAGGAAGATTATTTTATCGGCGAGTATTTACAAGATATGCTTGCACCTGTTTTTCCTATAATTATGCCCGGGGTTAAAGCAATCTGGACATATGCGGAGACCGGATTTCATTCTTTGGCTGCAGCTATTGTAAGGGAAAGTTATTCGCGTGAAGCTCTGACCCATGCTTTTCGTATTTTAGGTGAAGGTCAACTGACTTTAACCAAATTCTTAATCATTACTGATGTTAATATTAATCTGAAAAATTTTCCAACCTTGTTGGAACATATTCTTTCCCGATTTGACCCTGAACATGACTTATTAATCATTACAAATACATCAATGGATACCCTGGATTATTCGGGAGGGCACCTGAATCATGGCAGTAAAGTCATAATGCTGGGTTTAGGAAATCCCAAGCGTAAATTGCCGGTTCAATATAAAGGCTTTTTGCCACCGGGTATAAAACATATTCAAGCTTTTTGTGCCGGTTGCCTGTTGATTGCCGGCCCGAGCTTCGCAGTTAATCCAAACTTTGCTTCAGATTTATTACAGTTGATTAAAACAGATTCTGCCTTTAATGAATGGCCCTTGATTATTTTGTCAGACACCTGGGACAAGCCTGACCAAACCAGTTTTCTTTGGCGAGTTTTTACCCGGTTTGACCCTGCATCAGATATGTTTTGTGCTGTAAAGCTTGAGAAAAATCACTGTCTTTACCAAGGACCAATAATCATTGATGCCAGAAGTAAGCCTGGCTATCCGGAAAAACTTATCCCAGACGAAGAAACCGTTGACTTGGTAAATAAACGCTGGCCGGAATATAAAATTACAATTACTTGACTTAATCAAAATTTCCCCATCTTTTGGCAATTCCCGGGTCTGGTTAACCGGCAACCTGACGGGAACGATATTGTATAGTCTTACGGCGAATACGCTGAATGGCATTATCTAAAGATTTAGGGTTAATACCACATTTTTCATATAACTCACGTTGTTTTAACCCGTCAATCAAATGATATCTGAACACTTTGTATTCCAATTCAGATAACTCTTTACTTAAGTTTTTCACAAAATTCCTCGCTTCATCTAATGCAACAATAGTATTCTCGGGATCATCAAAATTTGATACTGTATTTAAAATTGTTTCTTCATTATTATCTGTCAGGGAATAAGCATCATTAAAATTAAGATGCTTTTGCCTGTTATGTTCCCGTAAACTATCAATCAATTTACGTTTGATGACCATGCGCAAAAAGTGAACAAAAGGGATATTGGATTTGGCATTATAGGCCATGATCGCTTTGTAAATTGCTATGCGGCCTTCCTGGATTAAATCATCATGATCCGACTTTGGTAAGAAGTACTTGCATGCAATTTTTCTTATTTCCGGTTCATAAATTTGAATGAGTTCATTTAATGCTTTTTGATCACCGGTACGTGCATTATTAAGTAAAACATCTGGATTTTTTGAACTATTGCAGGTCAAAGTTATTATCTCCCTATCAAAGTATTTTAGCATTATTATATTAAGCTTAATAAAAATAAATTCTACTGGCAATAATTTTTTTATGGACAAAGCGGCAGATAGTGGTAAGGTTTTTTTAGAGTTGCTTTAATAAATTTACCAGTTCAATAGCCGTTACTGCAGCATCAAAACCTTTGTTTCCGGCTTTGGTCCCGGCCCGTTCAATAGCTTGTTCGATGTTATCGGTAGTCAGGACCCCGAATACTATCGGTACTCCGGTCTGCAATCCAACATTGGCAATTCCCTTACTCACCTCAGAACTAACATAGTCAAAATGAGGAGTAGCTCCACGAATAACAGCACCCAAACATATTACAGCATCATAGCGCTTTGACAAAGCCATTTTTTGAGCAACCAAGGGTATTTCAAAAGCACCCGGAACCCAGACAATTTCCAAATCAGCTTCGGAAACTCCATGTCGGCGTAAAGCATCGAGAGAACCGCCTACTAATTTGTTGGTGATAAACTCATTAAATCTTGCGGCTACCAAACCAAATTTTAAACCGCTGGCAACTAAATTTCCTTCGTATTGTTTCATAATTTTTCATCCTCTCTCTTCGGTATGAGCAATTTAGCATGAGCAGAACCGGGTTACTTGTTACTCTTTAAAGCATCTTCTGTCAGGTAATGCCCTAACTTAATCTTTTTCGTATTCAGATAACGTTTATTTTCGGGTCGGGAGGGAATTTCAATCGGAATGCG
>JAQVLN010000018.1 GCA_028704155.1 Desulfitobacteriaceae bacterium | reverse complement strand
TATGTTTTCCTGGGGCAAGGAAACCAATATACCTGTAGTACCGATTGTTTCAACTGCAAAATTAGCCAGGCTCTCGGAAAAACTCGGGGCCGCAGCTGTTATTGTTGAGGGTTATGAGGCTGGGGGACATTTAGGGACAAACCGGGCGATGAAAGAGATTTTAGCTGAGGTGAAAGAGGCAGTAAAAATTCCCGTGATTGGAGCAGGAGGTATTATTGACGGATTTGATGTTGCTGAAGTTTTGAAACTGGGGGCAGCCGGTGTGCAAATGGGAACACACTTTGCTTTAAGTGAAGAAAGTAATGCAGCATCGGCTTTTAAACAGTATTTACTGGATGCCAAGGAAGAGGATACTGTTTTTGTGCAAAGTCCGGTTGGGATGACCGGCCGGGCGATTGTCAATGATTTCACACGAATGCTGGAAAACAACGAAGATATCAGGCCGCTAAGCTGTATAAAATGCCTGAAAGATTGTAAGGAAAACTACTGCATAATAACCCGTTTGCTTATGGCCCAGCGGGGAGATGTACGAAATGGCTTAATATTTATTGGGGCCAAGTTTGATAAAGTAAAAGAAATACTTTCAGTACATCAAATTTTCGAAAATCTAAAAATAGGAATACTCCAATCGTAAAGGAGGAAGGTTAATTCATGAAAAAACGTGCAGTTATAACCGGAATGGGAATAATCTCTCCGGTCGGAAATGAAATAAATGATTTATGGAATAACCTTATTACGGGAAAGGCCGGGATTAATGCCGTAACCCGCTTTGATGCAAGCTCTTTACCGACAAAGGTTGCCGGCGAAGTAAATAATTTTGATCCGGCTGAATGGATTGACAAAAAAGAAAGCCGCCGTATGGACAGGTTTGTCCAGATGGCAATTGCGGCAGGTCGGATGGCAGTCAAGGATGCCGGACTGGATCTGGAAAAAATCGATCAGGATAGGGCTGGAGTAGTTTTGGGCTGCGGTATCGGCGGGATAATTAGCTTTGAGGAGCAGAAAGAAATATTAATGACTAAGGGACCAAACCGGATAAGCCCGTTTTTTATTACTAATTTAATCAGTAATATGGCTGCCGGGTATTTGTCTATTACCTTCGGTTTAAAAGGGCCAAGTTTAACTATAGTAACAGCTTGTGCCTCGGCAACAAATGCTATCGGCGAAGCTTTACGTTTGATACAGAGCGGTGAAAGTGATATCGTACTCTGCGGGGGAACTGAAGCACCGTTGACAGAACTGGCTTTTGCCGGATTTTGCTCAATTAAAGCAATGTCCACTGAAAAAGAAGCTTTTGCCCAGGCTTGTCGTCCTTTTGATAAGCGCCGCAGCGGTTTCGTAATGAGTGAGGGAGCAGGGATTTTGGTTCTGGAATCACTGGAACATGCCCGGGCCCGGGGGGTACGGATTTATGCCGAACTTGTTGGTTACGGCAGTTCCTCAGATGCCCATCATATTACTATGCCTGCTCCCGGGGGAGTCGGGGCATCTGCTGCCATGCGCAAGGCTTTGGCCGATGCCGGTTTGAATCCGGAAGATGTTTCTTACATTAATGCTCACGGAACAGGAACTGAGGCCAATGACGCCCTGGAAACAGCAGCTATTAAAACTGTTTTTGGCGATGCTGCCAGGAATGTTCCGATAAGTTCGACTAAATCCATGACCGGTCACCTTATGGGTGCGGCTGGGGCAATAGAAGCAATTATTTGCACCTTGGCTATTGAGCAAAGTGTCATACCTCCCACAATTAATTATGAAGAACCTGATCCTGAATGTGATTTGGATTATGTACCCAATACGGCCCGTAACCAAGAAGTAAAGATTGCGTTATCAAATAATCTTGGTTTCGGCGGACATAATGCCACAATAATTATCCGGAAATTTGCTGGGTAATAAAAAGGGAGTAAACGTTAGTAATGAAATACTGGCGAAAGAGTACTGTCAATTTGAATGAGGGGAATTCATTGAATAAGAGAGTCAGAACCCCTAAGAGAGCTCGAACCCCGGCTTCTGCTCAAAAAAGTGATGCCGGGTTGCGGCTTGCTCAACGTTTGGAGTTAAGTGGACGGCCTAATAAACTTTTGACTATTGCTTTGACTCATCCCTCATATTTATTTGAAAACCCTCAAATGGGACGAGAACATAATCAGAGGCTGGAGTTTCTGGGAGACGCTATTCTTGATTTTATTGTAGCTGAATATCTGTATTTGTCCTATCCTGATCGTCCGGAAGGGGAACTTACCAAGATGCGGGCGGCAGTGGTTAATGAAACAACTTTGGCCCGTAATGCCCGGGAAATAGATTTAGGTTCTGAACTTTTGTTGGGGCGCGGTGAACAGTCTTCCGGGGGGAGGGAAAGGTCTTCGATCCTGGCTGATGCCTGGGAGGCTGTCATTGGAGCCATATATCTTCAATTTGGTTTGGAAACAGCCAGACGTGTTATTCTGGAGTTACTCAAGCCGGTAATTGAAGAAGTCGCAAAAGGCAACTATGGTGATTATAAAACAATGCTGCAAGAAAAGGCTCAGAGCCAGGAACGTGAAGTGAGCTATCGGATACTCTTGGAAGAAGGGCCTGACCATAGCAAGATCTTTACGTCGGGAGTTTTTCTGGATGGGAAGCTGAGGGCCAGGGGGAGCGGAAGAACCAAAAAGGAAGCTGAACAACTTGCAGCCAGAGATGTACTTGTTGAATGGGGGAGGGAGAACGATGGCTAAAGCCAAGGATCTCCCTGTTTTTTTAAAGGTGATAACTATTCAGGGATTTAAGTCTTTTGCAGACCGTGTCAAGCTTGAACTGGGTTATGGCTTAAATGTGATTGTCGGACCTAACGGCAGTGGTAAGAGCAATGTTGCCGATGCGGTTCGTTGGGTATTGGGTGAACAGAGTGTAAAGAGTCTGCGTGGAACTAAAATGGAAGATTTTATTTTTACAGGTACGGTGAACCGGCGTCCTGTGGGTATGGCCGAGGTTTCTTTAGTCTTTGATAACACAACTGGGATTTTTCCCTTGGAATTTCAGGAGCTCACCATTACCCGCCGTTTATATCGTAATGGTGAGGGGCAATTTTTTATTAACAAGGCAGCATGCCGCCTGAAGGACATTCAGGAACTTTTTATGGATACCGGTGCCGGAAAAGAGGGTTTCTCGATCATCGGACAGGGACGTGTTGCTGAAATCCTGAACTCAAGATCAGAAGAAAGGCGCTTTATTCTGGAAGAAGCGGCCGGAATTTCAAAATTCCGTGCTCGTAAAAAGGAAGCTTTAAAACGCCTGGATAATTCTGAGCAAAACTTGTTGCGTGTTAAAGATATCCTGCAGGAGATTGAAACCCAGCTGGGCCCTTTAGAGGCCCAGGCTTTGATTGCCGAACGGAGTTTGGAACTTGAGACTCAAAGAAAACTGGCAGAAGTTCAACTGGTTGTTGGTAATTTAGCTGAAGTGCGAAAGAAACTGGCTGGAGCACAAGCAGATACCAACGAATTTAAAACCGGATTAGCCAAGGTTATGGCTGAGCTGGCCAGGAAGGAAAGTGAATATCTTCAGGAGAAGTCAGCTCTGAACCATTGTGAACGGAAACTGCAGGAACAACAAAATGGGGTCAATCTTTCTGAACAATCTTTTAAGACCTTAACCCATGATCTTGACATCCGCCAGGAACGTCAGAGCTATCTGCAAGAGAGGATAATGAAATTAGGACAGGAAATCAATGAAGAAAATCAGAGGCTTAGGGGTTCGACTAATCGCCTTAAAGGCCTTGAAGATAAACTACTTATTCTTAAACGAACAATTGAGGCGGTCAGGAGCAGCCTGGCTGAAGATGAGCAAAAGCTAAAGCTTGCCGCTGAAGCCAATCAAACCGGACTAATAGAGGATTTGAAAGCCGGGCTTTTTGAACTGCTTTCTCAAAAAGCCAATTATTCGAATGAAATCAGAAGTATTTCTCAAACTCTTAATAATTTAAATTATCAGGCTGAACAGATCAAGCGGGAAAGCAGACAGATTGTTCAAAGTTTGGAGATTAACAGAAACCTGCTTGATTCGAAGAAGATAGAACTGTTTAGCTTTCAGAAACGGGAAGAAACAAGACAAAGGGAAGCAACGGATTTCCGGATTAAGCTTGGGAAGGTTGAAGAAGCAAGCCAGGAAAGTACTCTTAAGTTAAATAGCTTTTTAAGAAAAGCTGAGCTATTAAGAGCAAGATGGCAAGCCTTGCGTACCTTGGAAGACTCCCATGAAGGCTATCAGCAAGGTGTCCGTGAGATCATGCTGGCCAGAAAAAAGGGTATTTCTGCCTGTACGGCCCTTTGCGGTACGGTTGCGGAGCTACTGAAAGTTGAGAAAAAATTGGAATTGGCAATGGAAATCTCTTTAGGCGGAGCTCTGCAGAATGTTATTGCCAAAACAGTTGATGATGCCAGTCAGGCAATTGCATTTTTAAAAAATAAGCGGTCAGGCAGGGCTACCTTTTTGCCGCTTGATATAATTCAGGCTAACGTGCTTAAATTAAATAAAGAAGTTGCTGCTGATCCGGGGTTCGTGGGAATAGCCTTGGATTTGGTTAAATATCAGGAAGACTTTCGGCCGGCAATGGAATTTTTATTAGGTAAAATCATTATTGTTAAAGATATGCCGGCGGCAACCAGGATCGCAGGCCTGACTCGTTATAAAGCGCGAATTGTAACCTTGGAAGGTGATCAGGTTAATCCCGGCGGTTCTTTGACAGGGGGAAGCGGCAGACGCCAAGGAGGCAGCCTTTTAGGCCGTTCCCGGGAGATTGCCGGTTTGTGTGAGGAATTAAAGCAGCTTGAACCGGAAATCAAGGCTCAGGAGAAGATTTGCGCGGACCTTAAAACAGAAAAACAGGATATTAAAGACAGGCTGGAAGAACTGGCGCTGGAAAAAAAGGAATTAAGTGAAAAGACTGCGCTGGTAAAAATAAATATTCAAGACTTGGAAAAACAAACCAAACGCCGGGAAGAAGCAGGAAATTCAGCTTTACTCAGGGAAAAAGAGATAGCTTCAGAACGGGCCGAATCTGAAGAAAGGGCAAGGCTTATATCTGCCCGTCTGGATTCGATTGAACAAGAAGCAGGCAGAGTAAAAACTGATCTTAGTAAGTACGAACAGGAAATCAGGGAAAGTACTGAACAAATCAAAGCTCTAAGCGAAAAAATAACCGGGCTAAAAGTCCAGGCTGCCAAATTGGAACAGGAATTTAAACAGTCTGAAGATTTTCTGGTTCAGGAACAAAATAATTTTCGGGGCATAGAAAACTTATTAGAACACAAATTGCTTGAACAGGATACCTTCAACTTGGATGATATTAATCTTAAACAGGAAATTGAGGATTTGTCCCAAGCCCTTGAAGAAAAAAGTACTGTTCTGGAGAAGAGTTCTTTGTCTTTAGCTTTATTGCGTCAGGAACGGGAAAGTTTGCTGATCCGGTTAAAGGATTGCGAACAAATTTTACAATCCCAAAGACAGGCAATCCAGTCGTTTGAACAAAAAATACATGCTGCTGAATTACGTACCGTACGCTTGGAAGCCGAATGGGAGACAGGCGCGACGCGTTTAAATGAAGAATTTTCTTTATCATGGGAGAATGCCGGTCCCTATCTCACGGATTTAGCTCATCAATTTCTCCGGCAAAAAATTCAAGAAATCAAACAGCAGCTTGAAGAACTTGGACCGGTTAATCAGGCATCCCTGGAGGAATATCCCAAGATGCTCCGGAGAAGGGATTTTTTATCTTTCCAACACCAGGACCTGATCAAGGCCAATCGGTCGCTCAGGCAGCTTATTACGGAATTGGATAAGACGATGAGCCGGCGTTTTCAGGAAGGGTTCCAGGCTGTTAACGAGGCCTTTAAAGATGTCTTCAGGGAATTATTTGAAGGCGGAAAAGCGGAGCTTAGGCTCGAAGAGCCGGAGGACCTTTTAAACTCAGGGATAGAAATTATTGCCCAGCCACCCTGGAAAAAGCTCCAGACTTTATCTCTGCTTTCAGGGGGAGAAAGGGCCCTTACAGCCATAGCTTTGCTTTTTGCCCTGTTACGGGTAAAACCGAGCCCATTTTG
This sequence comes from Desulfitobacteriaceae bacterium, assembly GCA_028704155.1. Classification (GTDB taxonomy): domain Bacteria; phylum Bacillota; class Desulfitobacteriia; order Desulfitobacteriales; family Desulfitobacteriaceae; genus UBA2264. The sequence goes on along the minus strand of JAQVLN010000018.1, from coordinate 20,904 downwards.
CGTCCTTGACGAGATTGAGGCTTCTTTGGATGATACCAATATTCAACGTTTTGCCAGATATCTCAGGCGTCTTTGTAATTCAACTCAGTTTGTGGTTATTTCTCATCGCAAAGGAACAATGGAAGCAGCAGATATCCTTTACGGTATAACGATGGAAGACTCAGGAGTTTCCAAGTTGCTTTCTGTCCGACTGGATGAATTTACTGGCGACATAGCCAGTGCTTGATGTTTCCGGGTATATTTGTTGAATAGTACTGACTGAATTATGCATAAATAATTGAGCCTGTGAGTCTATTGTGATAAAATTTTAAGATAAAGGTTTTATCAATAAAAGGAGAGAGGAACAGTGGCAGGTTTTTTTTCGCAACTCAAAGCGGGTTTAACCAAGACTCGTCAGAATTTTGTTCAGCGTGTCGAGGAATTGCTAACCGGCCGCAGAAAAATTGACGAGGAATTATATGAAGAGCTTGAGGAAGTTTTAATTGGTGCAGACGTAGGCTTCAAGACCTCGATTGAATTGGTAAACCATTTGCGACAAGAGGTTAAGGCCAGGAAAATTTCCGAATCTGACCAATTAACGGGGATTCTTACTGAAAAAATACTGGAAATTCTGGGTGAAGAAAAACCATTGTTTTTTTCAGCTTCCGGACCAAGTATTTTCCTGGTAGTCGGAGTCAATGGTGTTGGTAAAACAACAACGATCGGAAAGCTGGCCGGAAGGCTCAAGAAAGATGGGAAACGGATAATTTTAGCCGCCGGTGATACTTTTAGGGCTGCTGCGATTGATCAACTGGAGATTTGGGGTGAACGGGCCGGAGTTGAGGTAATAAAACAAAAAGAAGGAGCAGATCCTGCTGCAGTTGCCTATGATGCAATCCATGCTGCTAAATCCAGGAATGTCGATGTTGTAATAATGGATACCGCCGGGCGTTTGCATAATAAAGTAAATTTGATGGAAGAATTACGTAAGGTGAAACGCGTAATTCAGAGAGAAATTCCTGGAGCACCGCACGAGGTACTATTGGTTCTGGATGCTACAACAGGGCAAAATGCCTTGCAACAGGCGAAAATGTTTAAAGATGTGGCTGATGTAACCGGGATTATTTTAACCAAACTTGATGGTACTGCCAAGGGCGGAGTCGTACTGGGGATTCAGGGAGAAATTAAAATTCCGGTTAAATGGATAGGTATCGGCGAAGGAGTGGATGATTTGCGTCCTTTTGTTCCCAGGGATTTTGCCGCTGCCCTTTTTGATCGCCCTGAGGAGGGAATAACTTGAGTGATTTTGCACTAATCGGGGGATCGGGTATTGAATTAATTCCTTTGTCTGACAGAAAAATAATTGCTTTTGGTACTCCTTACGGGCCAGTTCAAACAGAGAAAGGTAAACTTGGCGAAAAAGAGATTGTCTTTGTAAATCGTCATGGTACCGAACATGCTATTCCTCCCCACTTGGTTAACTACCGGGCAAATCTTTGGGCTTTGCGGGAACTGGGGGTCAAGAAAATTCTGGCCACGGCGACTATGGGGGCCTTGTCGGCAAAATACCACCTGAATGATCTGGTTTTGATAGATCAATTTCTTGATTTTACCAAGAGTAGGCCGCAAACCTTTTATGAGGGTGGGGTTCAGGATGTCCTTCATGTAGATATGACAGATCCTTACTGCAGACAACTACGTCAGATAGTGGTTGAAGCAGGCACTGCTTTGAACCTGGCTGTTAAGAATGGTGGGACTTATGTCTGTACAGAAGGACCACGTTTCGAAACACCCGCAGAAATCAAAATGTTTCAGGTCCTGGGCGGGGAATTAGTCGGTATGACCAGTGTGCCGGAGGTTATTTTGGCTAAGGAACTTGGTATTTGTTATGCAACATTGGGAATTGTCACCAATGAAGCGGCGGGCATTGCCAATCACCAGCTAACCCATGCTGAAGTAATGAAAAGTATCCGATTAATCAAAAAGTCAGTATTTGCACTGATCGAGAAAACCATGAGGATGTTAACACCAGAACAGAATTGTACATGTGTCTTGGCAAGTGCAGAGAAGGGCAGGTTTTAGAAAGGCGGTTGGAATGTGAAAACGATAGAATGGTTAGGACGTTCTTTGAAAGTGATAGATCAGACTAAATTACCGGCTGAAGAGGTATATTGTGAAGCAAAGACTCATGAGGAAGTAGCGGAATTGATTGAGAGTATGGTTGTACGCGGCGCACCGGCTATTGGAGCTGTTGTTGCTTATGGGTATGCACTTGGAGCTTTGGAATTTCAAGGTTCCAGAGAAGAATTTTTTGCTCACCTTGAAAATGTACAGGCACGTTTGAAAGCAACGCGCCCGACCGCTGTGAATCTTTCTTGGGCTTTACGCAGGATGGAGGACCGTTTGCGGGAAATGCGTGATGCTGAGGATTTAGAACTGATCTGTGCCGCTCTTGTCGATGAAGCAAATGCTATCGCTGAAGATGACCGCAGAATGAACAAGCTTATCGGAGAATATGGGAATACGCTTGTTCCGGAGAAAGCAACTATTTTAACCCATTGTAATGCAGGTGCTTTGGCAACCGTTGAATATGGTACAGCTTTGGGTGTTATCCGTACTGCTTTTGAAGCTGGGAAGACAGTTCATGTTTACGCTACTGAAACCCGGCCGCTTTTACAGGGTGCGCGCTTAACTGCCTGGGAGCTTTTTAAGGCAGGAATCCCCGTGACATTAATCGCCGATAACATGGCAGGCTGGCTAATGCAGCAAGACAAAATTGATTTGGTGATAGTTGGTGCTGACCGCGTAGTAGCTAATGGGGATACAGCGAATAAGATAGGCACATATTCGCTGGCTGTTTTAGCCCATACTCACGGGATTCCCTTCTATGTTGCAGCTCCCACTTCAACAATAGATTTAAAGATGCGGACCGGGATGGAAATCCCTATCGAACAACGTTCTGACAAGGAAATGCGGGAATTGTTTGGTAAACAGATTACTCCCGCTGAAATCGATGTCTATAATCCGGCCTTTGATGTGACACCTGCCAAATATATTACCGGGATAATTACGGAAAACGGGATAGTGGCACCACCCTATGCAGTAAATCTGCTGAAGATGTTAGTTAGATCATGAGCTTAAGAAAGAGAATTTTAGCAGTTGGCAGGAGCTTGCTTAACAGCGGTTTGGTCGTTGGGACCTGGGGCAATATTTCTGCCTGGGATTCCAGGCGGGAAGGATTCTGGATTACCCCAAGCGGAATGAATTATCTTAATTTGAAACCAAAAGACCTGGTGTTGATCAATCGGCAGGGTAAAGTTATTAAAGGTATCCGTAAACCTTCCTCAGAATCCAGGATGCATTTGGCGATATACTCCGGGCGTTCGGACGTTTTGGGTATTGTACATACTCATTCGGTATATGCAACCGCCCATGCTGTAGCCAGGATAGCAATCCCCGGTGTTACTGAGGATTTTGCCCAAATGATCGGTGGTACAGTGGAAGTGGCCCCTTACTACATTGCAGGTACAAAGGACTTGGCTGAGGCGGCTGCTCTTGCTTTAGGTGCTAAAAGTGCTGTTCTTTTGGCAAATCATGGAGTGGTTGGTGTCGGACATGATTTGGATGAGGCCCTGAAAGTCTGTCAGGTAGTTGAAAAGTCTGCCCAGATACATGTCTTGGCCCATGTGCTGGGTACACCTGTATGCTTAGGTACCCAGGATCTGGAAAAAATGAGGCGGGGATTTCTGCATAACTACGGGCAGCAGCGCAGCTGAGATTTAAGCGGGATTTAACTATAAGTTGTTGAATGATAGTTCAGAGATCAGTAGTCAGGAGTCAGAATAAGGGATCGTTTCTCGGGCATTCTGAATCCTGACTATTGAATTTCTGTATACCTGGATAATAACAAGGAGGTAGAACATGTCTAAAATATTGATTAGGGGTATGGTTTTACCTATGACCGGACCTAATGACTTTTACCCTGAGGGTGAGGTTGCCCTGGAGGGCGAACGTATCCTTTCAGTCGGAGAGAAGGGTTCTGCTCCTGCCGGATTTATTCCCGAACGGATTTTGGATTATCCCCAAGATATTTTTTTGCCCGGACTTATTAATACACATACCCATGCAGCCATGACCTTACTAAGGAGCTACGCAGATGATCTTCCGTTAATGCCCTGGTTGGAAACCAAAGTCTGGCCTTTTGAAAACAAAATGACTGATGACGATATTTACTGGGGAACATCTTTAGCCCTTTGCGAAATGATCCGTTCCGGGACTACAACTATGCTGGATATGTATATGTCTATGGATAAAGTTGCCAAGGCGGTCTTGACGGCAGGGACACGGGCTGTACTTGCCAGGGGAATGATTGGCAGCGCTCCCCACAGCGGGAAAGCACTGGCAGAAAATCTGGAATTGATCAGGAATTTTCATAAGCAAGGGGAAAGTCGGATAACCGTTATGTTTGGTCCGCATGCTCCCTATACTTGTTCCGGAGAATTTCTTCAGCAGGTAAAAGCAGAGGCAGACCGTTATGGGGTTGGGATTCACATCCATATAGCAGAGACAAAGGACGAAATTGAGATTATCCGGCAAAAGTATGGTGTAACATCGGTAAAGTGGCTGGATGATTTAGGGTTGTTTGGCGGGCATGTTGTAGGTGCCCATTGTGTTCATTTGACTGCGGAAGATATTGAGATCATGGCTCAAAAAAATGTCCGTGTCGCCCATAATCCTGAAAGTAATATGAAACTGAACAGTGGGACAGCCCCTGTTCCGCTCCTGCAGACAAAAGGGGTTATTGTCGGGCTGGGTACAGATGGTGCCTCAAGTAATAATAACCTGGAACTGTTTGGTGAAATGCGCTCTGCTTCGCTGCTGCAGAAGCTTCAGGTAGAATCTACAGCGCTCCCAGCTTACAAGGTCCTGGAGATGGCTACTGTCGGCGGAGCCCGGGTTTTGGATCTGGAAGATGTCGGGAAGCTTGTGCCGGGTTTTAAGGCTGATTTAATTAGTATTAATCTGGACCAGCCGCATTTTTATCCTCGATTTTCTCTGCCCGGTCATTTGGTTTACTCAGCCAATGCCGCTGATGTGCGTACTGTAATTGTCAATGGAAAAATTGTGATGGAAGAAAGAAACCTGCTGACTTTGGATGAAAAGAAGATTTGTTATGAAGCAGAATCAAGGGCCAAAAGGATAGTGGGGGAACTTTAACTTGACAAAAAAGCTATAATAAACTAAAATCATCGTAAAGTAAAAATGCTTTACATAAGGCAGGGTCTTTGAATGAGGAAGTTTGCCGAAATGGCTTTCTTAGTGGATTTTTATGGTCCGCTTCTTACCGAAAAGCAAAGAAACGTTTGGGACTTTCATTACCAACAGGATCTTTCCTTAACAGAAATAGCGGAAATCGCCGGAATTAGCAGACAAGCAATCCATGATTTATTAAAAAGAACTGAAAAGATCCTTGTTGGCTATGAGGAAAAACTGGGTTTAGTGCAAAGGTTCCTGGCAGAGCGTGAAAGGTTATTGGCAATAGAAAGTTCCTTTGCAAAGTTAATCAACCAGGAAGATTTTGATGGTCAGGTTAAAATAAAGCTTAAAAATATTTTAAAACAAATTCAGGAAGTTATTGTTAAGGTTTCTGAAGAGTAACTTTAATTTGAAAGTGAGGACAGCATGTTTCAAGGCCTGGCGGAAAAATTACAGGAAACTTTTAAAAAGCTAAAAGGAAAAGGCAAACTAACTGAAGCAGATGTCAATGAAGCAATGCGCGAAGTACGTATGGCTTTGCTGGAAGCTGATGTCAATTTTCGGGTTGTTAAAAGTTTTGTAGCTAAAGTCAAGGAACGGGCTGTTGGCCAGGAAGTCCTGGAATCCTTATCACCCGGGCAGCATGTTGTAAAAATTGTGCATGAGGAAATTATCGATCTCATGGGCAGTGTGGCCAGTAAGATCCAGATTGCTTCCAAACCTCCTACAGTTATTCTTCTGGTAGGGCTGCAGGGAGCCGGAAAAACAACTCATGCAGCCAAACTGGCTGTTATGTTAACAAAACAAGGTAAACGCCCTTTGCTGGCAGCTTGTGATGTTTATCGGCCGGCAGCGATCAAACAGCTTCAGGTTTTAGGCGAACAAACTAAAACACCTGTTTTTTCAGTTGCAGAGAGGTCCCCGGTGGAGATCGCCCAAGCCAGTTTGGCCCATGCCAATGCACAAGGATTAGATGTTGTTATTCTTGATACCGCCGGCAGACTCCATATCAATGAGGAGTTAATGGATGAACTGCGTAAGATCAAGGCGGGGGTTAATCCTCATGAGATTCTGTTGGTCGTAGACGCTATGACCGGACAGGATGCCGTAAATGCCGCCAAGGCATTTCATGAGCAGTTAGGAATTGACGGTGTTATCCTGACAAAACTTGATGGTGATACCCGGGGTGGGGCGGCCCTTTCCATTAAGGCTGTCACCCAATGTCCTATCAAATTTGCCGGTGTAGGCGAAAAACTTGATGCCTTGGAGGCTTTTCATCCCGATCGGATAGCTTCCCGGATTTTGGGTATGGGGGATGTTTTAACTCTGATTGAAAAAGCCCAGGAGGCCTTTGACAATAAAAAAGCTCAGGAAATGGAGCGGAAGCTCCGTAAACAGGAATTTACTCTGGATGATTTTTTGGAGCAGATGCAGCAGATAAAGAAAATGGGTTCTTTATCTTCAATCCTGGAGATGCTTCCCGGAGTAGGGAAATCTCTCAAGGATATAAAGATTGATGAAAAGGACACGGGGTATATTGAAGCTATTATTCGTTCCATGACTCCCGAAGAACGACGAAAACCTGCCATGATCAAAGATTCACGTAAGAAACGGATTTCGAGGGGAAGCGGGACAAGTATCCAGGAGGTAGGGCGTCTGCTAAAACAATTTGAACAATTTCAAAAAATGATGAAACAATTTGCAGGCTCAGGTGGTATGGGTATGCTTGGTAAGGGTAAAAAAGGCAATAAAGGTAAGAGACCTAATCTGCGTTTTCCTTTTGCCTGATCATGTTTGCTTGCAGGTTCGTACAATTGGATTTTGAATTGGAGGTGAAATAGATGGCAACTAAAATTCGTTTGCGTCGTCTTGGTGCTAAAAAGAATCCTTTTTACCGTTTAGTTGTAGCCGATTCCAATGCTCCCCGTGATGGACGGTTTATTGAACAAATCGGTTATTATGATCCTACCAAAAACCCGGAGGTTTTGGAAATAGACGAGGAGAAGGCTTTAAAATGGCTGGGAAGCGGGGCACAACCATCCGATACTGTTAAGTCATTGCTGCGCCATGCCGGGGTCTTAGCCAAATTTCGCTCCAAGAACTAGTGTGTAGCGAGGGTGGTATTGTGAAAGAACTTGTAGAAGTCCTAGCTAAAGCTTTGGTTGATCATCCTGAAGATGTTATGGTTTCCTTGGTGGAGACCGACAAGACAGTGCATATTAAACTGGTAGTTGCCCCGGGAGATATGGGCAAGGTTATTGGAAAACAGGGCAAAATTGCTAATGCTATCCGTTCGATTGTAAAAGCAGCAGCGGTTAAAGATGGTCGCAGGGTCCATGTGGATATTGATCAATAAGGCCTGAGGCCAGAAATTGGGAATCTTTCTGAAATTATGCCAGATGTCAGTGGTCAAGATTTGCTCCTGACTTCTGGCTTCTGATTTTTGATTCTGGGAAACAAGGGGGTCCATGCTTTGGATGAGGTTCTGATTGGAGAGGTTTTACGATCTCATGGCCTGAAAGGTGAATTAAAAATCTATCCCTTAACCCATAATCCTGCTCGATTTAAGCAGCTGAAAGAAATAATATTCTGTAAAGGTGAAGTGAAAAAACATTTTACAGTTGATAAGGCCCGGATTCAAAATGATTATGTCTTTCTTAGTCTTGCAGGGTTATCCGATATGGAACAAGCTAATTCTTTTCAGGGCTGGGAGGTTCGGATAGATCGTTCCGAAGTTGCGCCGCTTAAAGAAGGCTGGTATTATTTTGAATTGGAAGGGATGAAGGTCTTTCAGGGGCAGGATTTTCTCGGTACAATTATTCAGGTGATCCAAACCGGAGCAAATGATGTCTATCTTGTTAAAGGTCCCCGGGGGGAAATATGTGTACCGGCTCTTAAAAGTGTTGTAAAAGAAGTGGATGTTGCCAAAAAAAGAATGGAAGTAGTTCTTCTGCCGGGACTTCTGGAAGGTTGAGAGTAATGCATTTTGCAATTTTAACGTTATTTCCGGAAATGTTTGCTCCGTTGCAGGGAAGTATCCTGAAACGGGCTCAAAATACTGACTTGATAAGTATCCGGCTGGTTAATTTTCGGGATTATGCACTTAGTAAACACAATAATGTTGATGATCTTCCCTATGGCGGCGGTGCCGGAATGGTCCTGAAACCTGAACCAATCTATGCTGCTGTCAGGGATTTGCCGGAAACTGTTGGTTCGCGTAAAGTAATCCTGACTACGCCCCAAGGTAGGGTTTTCAGTCAATCCTTGGCAGAAGAATGGAGTAAATATACCGAATTGGTTTTGATTTGCGGTCACTATGAAGGATTTGATGAACGGATCAGGGATTTGGCTGATGAAGAAGTTTCCTTGGGAGATTTTGTGCTGACCGGCGGTGAACTCGCTGCGATGGTAATTGTTGATGCTGTGAGCAGGCTTATTCCCGGGGTATTGGGTGAAGCGGCTTCTGCTCAGGAAGATTCACATTCAGACGGGTTATTGGAATATCCGCAATACACGCGTCCTCCGGAATTTGAAGGAAAGCAAGTACCGGAAATCCTGATCTCGGGTCATCATGCCAAGATAAACAGGTGGCGCCGAAAAGAGGCTTTGAGACGTACATTTTTACGGCGTCCCGATTTAATTCCAGGAATAAAACTGGAACCGGGTGATTATTTTTTGTTGGAGGAACTTGCTGAAGAAAACTTGTCAATTGCTGTTTGGCGGGAGAAATGGCAATACCTTCGCCCAATTCCCAACAAGCGGCGCTAAAGCAGGAGGAATTTGGATGGGAGATTTGTATGTAGCCTTGATACATGCTCCGGTTTACAATAAAAATAAGGAAATTGTAGCAACATCGATTACGAATCTTGATCTTCATGATATTGCCAGAAGCTCAGCTACTTATGGGGTTAAAAGGTACTACCTGGTTCATCCTGCAGAGGCGCAAAGAAAATTGGCCGGGCGGATAATGGGCTTCTGGCAGGAAGGGTTTGGTGCAGACTATAATCCTGACCGGCAAGAGGCATTTTCCCTGGTATATTTAGCTTCTGATCTGGCAGAGGTCCTTGATAATATTAAATTAGAGCAAGGTGTTAGTCCGCTGTGTGTCGTTACCGGTGCTCGCAAACAAGCTAATTCAATTGACTATCGATCCATGCGCAAGCGTTTGGAAAATGAGAGTACGTCCTTTCTCTTGCTTTTTGGTACAGGCTGGGGAATTTTGCAGGAAGATCTGGAAAGAGCCGACCTGATTTTAGACCCTATTTGTGGCCCGGGAAAGTATAATCATTTATCTGTGCGTTCGGCGGTATCAATTATTCTCGACCGATTATGCGGGAAATAGAGGTAAATCATTATTGCACGTTCGCCTGTACTGCAGTTGCTGCTTGTTTGCCATGCTTAACGCCTTATTGTCTGCACTTGCTTAGGCAAATTCCGCTAAATGTTCACCAGGCAAGATAAAATATTGCTTAAGTATTAGGGGTATGATAAGATATTAAATGCTATGAGAAAGGATGGTCCGCTGACTGGTTAATAATAACAGTTTATGAACATCTGGCAAGGAAGGGGGGAACTTTAATGGATTATATTAAAATGATAGAAGAAGAACAAATGAAAAAAGACCTCCCTGATTTTCGTCCTGGTGATACGGTACGTGTCCACGTACGGGTTGTTGAAGGTGCCAGGGAACGTATTCAGGTTTACGAAGGTGTTGTTATCAGGTTGAAAGGCGGAGGTTTACGAGAAACCTTCACTGTCCGCAGAGTAACATACGGAGTAGGAGTCGAACGGACTTTTCCGCTTCATTCTCCCCGGATCGATAGAATTGAGGTAGCACGCCGCGGAATGGTTCGCCGTGCTAAATTATATTACTTACGTGGTCTATCCGGAAAAGCAGCGCGTATTCGTGAGCGGCGGTATTAATCAAAGGGCTGGAGTAATCCGGCTCTTTTTCTCACTGGAGCCGGTAAAAAACAATTATTTTTCGCAGATTATTGTATGCTCGTTTAACAGCTTGATCATACTAAATTCAGTATGATTGAGAGGAGAGCAGCAAATGTTTAGAATTCGAAACAGGATTTCACTACCGCTGAAGATTTTGGTCTGTCTTGTATTGATCCTGGCTCTGGTCCGTATTTTTGTTTTGCAGCCTTATCTTATTCCATCCCCCTCTATGGAACCTACTTTGGTTCCCGGTGACCGGATTTTAGTTAATCGTTTATCTTACCGTTTTTGGGCTCCAGACAGGGGCGATATTGTTGTCTTTTCTTATCCTCTTGATCCAAAGCGTACATTTGTAAAAAGGATCATTGCTCTGGAGGGAGAAACGGTAGAATTACGCGATAACCAGGTATTTATTAATGAGCAGAATTTAAAAGAATCTTATTTAAAAGCCGGGGATTATCCCCCATATGGGCCTGAAACGATTCCTCAGGATAAAGTTTTGGTACTTGGTGATAATCGGAGACAAAGCGGGGATTCAAGGGACTGGGGCCTTTTGCCTAAAGGCGATTTGATAGGGAAGGTTTGGCTTATTTATTATCCTTTTACGCGTATCAAAAGTTTTTAACGAGGTTTTATATGAATATTCAATGGTATCCCGGCCATATGGCCAAAACCAAGCGTTTGCTTACCGAACAACTGCGCTGGGTAGATGTTGTGATCGAATTGGGAGACGCCCGCTTGCCCCGGAGCAGCCGCAATCCCCTGTTACAGGAATTGTTGGGGTCGAAGGCTAAACTTTTAATTCTGAATAAAAGTGATTTAGCCGATCCTTTTTGGACAAAACGTTGGTTAGTTGAATTGCAGAAAGTGAGTCCGGTAATAGCCGTCAGTGCAACCAGGGGTTTGGGTGTTTCGCAAATTATTCCTCATCTGAATCAGCTGGTTACAGATAAATTGAATAATCTGAAGGCTAAAGGTGTCCGCTCCAGGACGATCAGGGTTATGGCTGTAGGAATTCCCAATACCGGTAAGTCTTCATTGATCAATCAATTGACGGGAGGTGCTAATGTCCGGACCGGCAATAAACCGGGTGTAACCAGAGGTAATCAGTGGATCAGGATTCATGAACAAGTTGATTTGCTTGATACCCCAGGCTTGCTTTGGCCAAAATTTGAAGATCCTGAAGTTGGCCGGAAATTGGCAGCTGTGGGTTCGGTAAGTGATGATGTTTTTGATCCTGAAGAATTATCAGCCTGGTTATTGGATTGGCTTTATTTGCACTATCCTGAAGCAGGGAAGAGATATAAGATAGAAAGTTCCAGGATTACCCTTGAAGCAATCGGGCAGGCCAGGGGTTGTTTGATCCAGGGTGGTCGCATAGATACACTTAAAGCTGCACAGATTTTGCTGCGTGAATTCCGTCAGGGCAAACTAGGAAGAATAACTATGGATAGATTGAAGCAATAGAAGTTATTTTCCAGGCAAATCCAGGAAGTTGGGGAGAAGGAGATACCTAAAATGTTGTCAGGGCTGAATATCCGGGAGATTGAAGTAAAATTACGCAATAATCCGCCTGAATTTTTTCTGAAGGCTTGTCTTGAAGCTAAACGCAGTGGTGTTCGCCGTTTGGCGGAAAAGCATTTAAAAAACAAGCAGACGGCTCTGGAAGAGGAAAAGCGTATCCAGCGGCTTCTTTACGAGGAAAAAAAGTTATGGAATCAGGGTTTTTTAATGTTGGCAGGATTAGATGAAGCCGGACGTGGTTCTTTAGCAGGGTCTGTTGTGGCGGCGGCATGCATTTTACCGGCCAAGTTTTATCTTCCCGGTTTAAATGATTCCAAAAAAATATCTGAAAGCCGCCGGGAAAAACTGTGCTCGGAAATCAAGTTGCAGGCTTTGGATTATTCTTTGGGTAGTGCCGAACCGGCGGAAATAGATATATTGAATATATTGGAAGCAACTAAATTAGCTATGAAACGGGCGCTGAAGGGATTAAGAGTGCGGCCACATTTTTTATTAATTGATGCCTTGGAGTTGCCGGTTGATTTGCCGCAGTTATCCTTGACAGGTGGAGATGGACTGAGTGCCAGTATTGCTGCGGCCTCTATTTTGGCGAAAGTGACCCGGGACCGTTTGATGAAAGAATTACATTTTTTATATCCCGAGTATGGCTTTAACAGTAATAAGGGCTATGGTACAGTTGAACATATACGGGTTTTGGAGCGTATAGGGCCATGTCCCCTGCACCGTCGCAGTTTTGCCCCGGTTAATCAAAGAGTATCTAATGAATAAGTGTCTACATAACGTTTGCATATGTATTAAGCGACCATTATGCTCAATACCGCCAGGAACTAAAAGTACAGGTTTAGCAGTGAATAAAAATGGAAGAATAAAAGGACATAGGTTTTATGCTTATGTTCTCTTTTTAATGGAAATGAATTCATGATCGTCCCCAAAATCAGGACGGTCTTTTTCATGGCTTTATTTCTGTTGTTTCACTTCCAAATCTTCATAAAATCTTGTAAACTTTCCGAAACACATTATAAATATTAGAGGTATACTTAAAAACACAAAGATCTAATGGGTGATCGGCCTAAACTAGTGAGGGCGAATTGCTAAGGCCTTATCTAAATGTGTCAGCATAATCATGACTATTTGGGAGTGATGAGCGTGGAATTAAAAATTATTTTGGTAGATGATGAACAGGAAATACTTACTCTCGTTCGAGACTATCTTTCGAGGGAAGGGTTTAGTGTTTTGACAGCGATGAATGGAACAAAAGGCCTGCAACTAATCGAACGTGAAAAGCCAGACCTTGTTTTACTGGACTGGATGCTTCCGGGGATAAGTGGGTTGGAAATATGTAAACACTTACGTAAGACGAGTACGATTCCAATAATTATGCTGACTGCCAAGTCGGAGGAAATCGATCGCGTTCTGGGGCTGGAATTTGGAGCAGACGATTATATCGTTAAGCCGTTTAGTCTTCGTGAATTGGTTGCGCGAATCAAGACCGTGCTGCGGCGTTGCTCGGGAGGGGTACAGGAAAATGCGGCAGCTGCAGTATTAATACGAGGTGACTTGAGCATTGATATTTCCGGCCACAAGGTCTTGAAAAGAGGACAGGAAATTTTATTGACACCAACTGAATTTAAGATTCTTCATTTACTGGCGACTCGTCCCGGCACGGTTTATAGCCGGCTCCAACTGTTACGGCAAGCGATGGGGGAGGAGTACCTCTACTATGAGCGGTCTATTGATACACATATCTCCAATTTGCGGAAAAAATTAGAAGGCAACCCAAGTGAGCCAAAATATGTAGAGACGGTATTTGGTGTTGGGTATCGGTTTGGAGAAGAACTATGACCTTACGAAGCAAATTTATAATGGCACTTGTTGGCATGGTTTTTTTTATGGCGCTAGTCTTTACCGTCATTGCCTTAATATCAACCAAGGCGTTGCTGGGGCATGCTGAAACCTATGTACAGGAAGCCTTTGGGGAGAGGCTGAATCAGCAACTGAGCATTTATTATGCTGATAATAAAGATTGGAAGGGAGTTCAGGACTATGTCTTGAAGATTATGGAGCCGCCGGATCATACATTTGGACGCCCGCCCCGTGATCCCCAACGTTTTTTAGTCTTCGACCAAGAAGATAAAGTTATCGTAGATCCGTCTCGTGAAGAACTTGGTAAATTCCTGGCTGAATTTTCAGCAGACAACAATATCATGAAACAATGGCAGGAAATTAATGTGGATGGGCAAACAGTGGGACATTATTGGCAAGATCAACGTTTCAACGCTATGAGTGGTAAATTGGCCAAATCCATTGGTACTTCAATCATCCAATCGATGCTGATCGGGTTGATTCTTACTTCTTTGGTGGCCTTACTGTTAGGCCTTTTGTTGACCCAACATATTACGAAACCCTTAAACCGTCTTATGGTGGCCGTTCGGAAAGTAGAAAAAGGGGATCTCTCATCTCGAGTTGAGGTGAAGGGTAACGGAGATATTACGATCTTAGCTCAGGATTTCAACCGGATGATTGAGCAATTGACTGATAATGAGGTAGTGAGGCGCAATATGGTGGCAGATATTGCCCATGAATTGCGCACGCCGCTTGCGGTTATGCTCGGAAAATTGGAATCAATTCAGGAAGGGGTACTTCCTTCCACGCCGGAAAACATCCTTCCTATTCAAGATGAAACTTTGAGATTGATTCGCTTAGTGCGGGATCTCCAACAGTTGAGCCTGGCGGAAGCCGGTAAATTGCCGCTGGCTTTGCAAGCTGTCGATTTAAGACAGCTTGTGGAGAGAATAATGGAGCAGTTCGCTATTGAATTCGAGGAACGAGGGTTGAAGGTCGAAGTTGTGGGAGAAGTGCCGGAAATCATTAGCGATCCGGACCGTTTAACCCAGGTTTTTATAAACTTGATTGGCAATGCTCTTTTGCATACGGCTCCAGGCGGCTCCCTGCGTGTGTTGTTAGCCGAGACGGAGGAGTCTCCAGATAAAGAGAAGGTCAGTGAAGAAAACAAGCGATGCATAAGAAAGGTCTTTCAGCGTAAAGAGGAGAAAGCGGAGGGCAAGAAGCGCAGGGAGGGAAATAGCATAGGCGATTTGCGTTCAGACGGTTGGGTCCAAGTGACGATCGAAGATTCAGGAGAGGGGATTCCGGAGGAAGAAATTGAGCATATTTTTGATCGTTTTTATCGTGTAGATAAAGCGCGCGAGCGGGAAAACGGTGGAACGGGTTTAGGACTCGCGATTGCCAAGGAGTTTGTCCGAGTCCACAATGGTTCCATTCAAGTGCAAAGTAAACGGGGTGTAGGTAGCTGTTTCAAGGTTTCGTTACCCATCAATCAGAAGGTAAAGTGTGGAGAGAATTCCTTGGCAAGATCTTAACAACTTCGCCACAGTATGACTATAAGCGTGTGATATATTTGGCAAGTAATATTTGATTAGGGATAGGTTATGCATAAAATCAGTCGGCAGGTAGAAATGAAGCAAAGGAGCAAGAGGATGAACAAAAAATGGCTTAGTAGAAAATGGGTGATCAGCGGGTTAGTCGGTGTTTTGGTCTTGGGAGGGGGTTATTGGGGCTATACTCAATTAAAAGCTGAACCTGCCGCGGCTACCAATATCACTGCACCAGCCAAAATGGGAAACGTGAAGAAAGTGATTACGGCAACGGGAACGGTGAACTTTCCCCACTCTATTCCTTTACAATTCTCCAACAAGGGACAGGTGGTTGAACTTAATGTTAAGGATGGAGATTCAGTAAAAAAAGGGCAGGTCCTGGCCCGGATTGATGAGGCGGATCTCCAGACAACTGTCCAGCAACAGCAAGCCAACTTAAAGACGGCTCAAACAAAACTTCAATCCATACGAGATGGATTTAATGCCCAAACTAAAGCAACAGCTCAGTCGGCACTTATTAAAGCCGAACAAAATTTAATCACAGCTCAGCAGAATGCGGATCCGGCGTATCTGGCGAACCAGGTCTCACTGGCTGATCAGAATGTCAAACAGGCGAGTGATGCCTTAGCTAAAGCGCAACAGAGTGGAGTGGCGTCCTCAATTCAAGCTGCGCAAAGTTCGTTAAGCCAGGCCTTGGAAACCCAAACGGCTGCTCAAAATCTGCAGAATGGAGGGGCGGAACTGGCCTTATCGGCAGCCCAAGCTGATTTAACAGCAGCTCAATATAAAATGAATCAAGAAGAGGCCGGTCCGACAGCAGCAGATCTGCAAGCGGCTGAAGCCAGTATCACTCAAGCCCAAGCTCAGCTTGATAGTGCAAAGACGAAATTAGCAGAAGCCACGATTTTAGCGCCGACGGATGCTGTGGTTATCAATTGCGGACTGCAGCTTTACCAGTATACGACAGACGCTTCGACGATCACGATCACACCGACGGAGGGTACGGGGAGTAATCTTGAAGTAGCAGCGACAATTGATCAGGCCGATATTGCGCAGGTCAAAATAGGACAGAAAGTGGATATTACTCTTGATGCGTATCCGGATGAGCATAGCAGCGGGACCGTAAGCTTGGTGGCCCTTCAAGGAACAACTACGCAAAATGTTACCACTTTTAAAGTCACGGTGGCGATAGACAAAGCCAGCGATAAACTTCGTTCCGGTATGAATGCCAATGTTAATATCGTGGTAGCAGAGGCCGGCAATGTTCTGACGGTTCCCAGTGAAGCAATCATAACCGTAGGAAGTAATAAAGTAGTTCTTGTACCAATAATAACAGCCGACAGCACAGGCCAAGAGGGTCAGGGGGGCCAAGCAGATCAAGCGGACCAAAGAAAAGTGCGTCAACCGGATCAAGCCGCCCCAGCGGGAGCGGGTGCGAAAGAAACTGCAAGCAGTGGCAGGAGCGTGGGGAATGCGACTACTCGACCGATAACCGTGGAAGTCGGTTTGGATGATGGAATTAATGTGGAATTAAAAGTGGTT
Organism: Desulfitobacteriaceae bacterium; assembly: GCA_028704155.1. Lineage (GTDB taxonomy): Bacteria > Bacillota > Desulfitobacteriia > Desulfitobacteriales > Desulfitobacteriaceae > UBA2264. Next base: position 4,264 of record JAQVLN010000018.1, on the reverse strand, counting down.
TAACGGAGGGACAAGAGGTTGTGACGGGAACGAGCACAGTCGCTGCGCCCAAGGCAACTTCGGGATTTAGTCTTGGAGGCGGCGGAAATAGAGCGGCGGGCGGTGTTGGTGGTTCTGGAGGTGCGCGTGTTCCTGGTGGTCCTCCACGGTAAGAACATACGGTTCGTATGGTTTTCATTCCTATTTGTGCCGCCCGCGACAGCGGCAGAATGGAGGTTGATATGATAGATCTCAAAGGGATTAAAAAAATCTATGCCGATGGTGATATTCAAGTTACAGCGTTAGCTGGGGTGGACCTTTCTATTGAAGAAGGGGAATTCGTAGCGATTATGGGACCCTCCGGTTCCGGTAAGTCGACGATGATGAATATTTTGGGATGTCTGGATACCCCGACAGAAGGGGAGTATTACCTTGATGGTACCAATGCAGCGAAGGCCGGCAGTGATGAATTGGCTGTAATTCGCAATCGTAAGATTGGATTTATTTTTCAGGGTTTTAATCTTCTTCTCCGAACGACGGCTTTAGAAAATGTGGAACTTCCCCTGCTCTATGCTGGTATAGGCAGTAAAGAAAGACGGGCTCGAGCCGTTACTGCTTTAGAATCGGTCGGTCTTGGCGATCGGACTCACCATCGTCCCAAAGAACTTTCAGGCGGGCAACAACAGCGGGTAGCCATTGCCCGGGCACTTGTCACCGGACCGGCAATCATCCTGGCGGATGAGCCTACTGGAAATCTGGACAGCCGATCCAGTGAAGAGGTTATGGAGATCTTTCAGCGCTTGCATGCGACAGGAAACACGATTGTTATTGTAACCCATGAACCTGATATTGCTGAATTCACGCAAAGGATTGTGCGTTTTCGTGATGGACGGATTGAAAAGGACGAAAAAGTGGAAAATCAACGCCAGGCCCAAGCCGAGGTTCTTGAGGAAGGAGTAGCAAAGTGAACTTTCTGGAAAGTATACGGGTTTCTTTGCGGGCTTTGCGGGCTAACAAACTGCGTTCAGCCTTGACCATGTTGGGGATTATAATTGGTGTGGCAGCCGTAATTGCCATGATTGGGATTGGAAATGGGGCAACTGCCTCGATCACTTCTCAAATTCAAGGTATGGGTTCGAACCTTCTGACGATCAGCTCTGGCCAGTCGAGTTCCGGGGGAGTAAGAGGAGGGGTTGGCAGCTCAAATACCTTAACGCTGGCTGACGTGGACAAGATTGAAGCTTCAGGAACGGTTATCAAAGCTGTTGCCCCAGTTACGAGCACTAATGCCCAAGTGGTTTTTGGTTCGGGAAACACCGCCACAAGTATTAATGGAACCACCGAGAGTTATGCCGAGATTAGAAATGTTGCTCTGGCCAGTGGCCGCTATCTTACAAAAGAGGATGTGAATAGTAACGCAAGAGTTGCAGTACTTGGCCCGACTGTTGTGGAAAACCTCTTAGGGGATGCCAATGCAGCCATAATCGGGAAAGTTATTAAAGTAAATAATGTTCCCTTCCAAGTAATTGGAGTTACAACAGTCACGGGGTCAACAGGGATGCAGAGCAGTGACGACCTGATCACCGCACCGATCTCCACGGTACAGTCCCGCTTAATCGGGGAAAAGACGGTGCGTAATATTTTAGTTTCGGCTTCATCAGAGGAATTCATGCAAACGGCACAAGATCAGGTTACGACCGCTTTGCGAAAATCCCACAAGCTCCAAGCTGGTCAAGAGGATGACTTCAGCGTTCAGAATCAGGCAGATATGTTGGAAACCATGTCCAGTGTGACTCAAACTTTAACTATGCTTCTGGGTGGTATCGCCGGGATTTCTCTTCTGGTGGGGGGAATCGGGATCATGAATATTATGCTTGTTTCGGTCACCGAACGAACAAGAGAGATCGGAATTCGCAAGGCGATTGGGGCTAAAGGCAAGGATATTCTTTTGCAATTCCTGATTGAAGCAGTCGTGCTCAGTGCCTTGGGGGGAGGTATCGGCATCGCTCTGGGTTATGGAGGCTCTAATCTTGCCGGGAAGGCCCTAACTATGGATACAAGTATTAACATGGCTTCTGTGTTTATGGCCTTTGGCTTTTCAGCGGCAATTGGGATAATTTTTGGGGTTTTTCCGGCCCGAAAAGCTGCTGCAATGGATCCAATTGATGCCTTGAGGGCTGAGTAATTTAAACTTCGACGGGTTTTTCTTTTCAGGCGGAAAGCATATGAACAATGCTAAAGTTTTTATGAGGAAAATGCTTATGAATAATTTTTTAAAAAGTTATCATGAGGCAAAGGACATGTTGAGCAAATTAGTTTCAATATTTACTATAAGTTAAGGAGAATTAGCATGAGAAAAAGTAAACAGATGAAGACGGTTCTGAGTATTTTCGATTTTATTAATAAGTATAATTCCTGGTGTGGCATTTGCAGCAGTAATTGATGATACGCAATATCTGGAAGGGCTTTACTTTATGTCGAGCACAGACTCCACAATCATTGCCGGGGAAACCACTAATATTAATATTAAGCTTTTTCAGGATATGGGATCATATGAAAATCCATTTACAGGTTCTGTGACCGCTATTATTTCAGACTCAAATGGGAATCAAACGATTTATCCGGTATCTGGCAATTATACAATTTCCAATGTGACTATAGATACTCCTGGAGATTATTCGCTTAATATTGTGGCATCCTATCCAAATTATGGATTAGCCGTCGGGACACTGAATGTAGTCAATGCTGTTGCAAATGTTTCGGGTTCCCTGGTTATCAATTCAAAAAATACGTTGAGTATTAAGGTCACAGATTCTGATGGAAGTCCATTAGTCCGTAAATCTATCACAGTTGATGGATCAACCGTAGGGACAACGACTCAGTCTTTGACAACTTTGAATGATGGAACGATATCCTTACAAATGACTCCCTCCTCATATGGAACTGTAAATATCATCCATGCAGGTCATGTGATTGGTACGATACCGGTTGTTCCTGCCTATACCCAAAATGCGCGCATTGGAGGGACAACGGAGGATAATGTTTCCCTTTCAGTTGAGATTGCCAAAAGTGGTTGGACGGAGGGGACATCTAATGTAATGTTAACACGGGATGATCAATTTTCTGATGCCCTTGCCGCTGTTCCACTTTCTAAAAAGCTCAATGCTCCGATTCTCATGACAGATTCTTCTGCCTTAGATGAACGGGTGTTAGCTGGGCTGCGCCAGCTGAGTGCCCGGAACGTGTATATCATTGGCGGAACAGCTGCCATTTCGCAGAGCATCCAGGATAGTTTGAGCAGTATGGGGTTTAATGTTACCCGGATAGCCGGAGCACAACGCTACGATACGGCGGCCATGATCTCCTCTGTTGTGGGAGTTGATAATACTTATACTATATATCTGGCCAATGGATATGGCATACCTGATGCTATTGCTGTCAGTGCTTTTGCCGCGGAGCAAGGAAGCCCTATCTTGCTGACGGAACAAGCTCAACTGCCCGCATCAACAATTCAGGCCTTAACAGATCTTGGTGCAGATAATATCGTCTTGCTTGGAGGGGAAGCAGTGATTAGCTCTGAAGTGGAAAATGAATTAGGTATTAAATATTCAGTCAAACGGTGGGGCGGCTATGACCGCTATGATACTCAAAGTACTATTTTCCGAAATCTCCTGAACACCGAAAATCCTTAGTCCCCGCTTTACTTTACATCCGGGTTGGTTCGGCAGGATGATGTTAGTTCTGGAAAACCCTATGCTGATGCCTTGTTGACAGCTGCTTTAGCGGCTAAAACCGGTGGTTATGTGGCGATGCTGCCACGTAATAACATTCCCTCAAGTTTAAATTACTTCTTGTTGTTCAACAAGGGATATATTACAAAGACTACAGTAGTGGGCAACAATAGTGGCGTCTCGCTGGATTTAGAGCAACAACTCCAGCAAATGCTTAGCCATTAAAATCTTTGAACGCTTAGATCTTGCTCTCTGAGATATGGTCCAAAGAAATGTCCTAAATCTTGAAATTAATACCAGATACGATTAGATAAAATGGGATCATGAGAGAGGGGCGAATTCCTTGATAAAAATAATATCTATATACCGTATAGAAGAAGAAAGTTTGACCATTTCCTGTGGTATGCAAACCCTAAATATCGGATGATTTAAAATGCACTTGTTTTATTGACTGCCAGCCAAAGCTCAGATTGCTTGGTTGTCAGTCTTTTTTAAATGTTTTGCGAAATTAGTGGAAAGTTATTGATGTATGCCATAAACAGTGTATACTAAAA
>JAQVLN010000095.1 GCA_028704155.1 Desulfitobacteriaceae bacterium | reverse complement strand
TTGAACCTTTAGAACTCGAAGAATTAATGAGATAAGATACGTATTACAAGGAGGAAGGTCAGCTTAAGTATTTGTAACCAATGATGTTGAACTAAGTGCAGAGGAAATCAGAGGCTTCCAGATTTAGGAGGCCTTTTTTTCATGCTCAAAAGTGGTTTAAATTGGGGCTGTCCTATCTATTCGGATAGTTTACAGAGAGAAGGCAAGGTCAGAGCATAGCCTGTCAGATTTAAACAGAATCTTTCTCTGATATCTGGATAAAATAAAACCACCGTGTCTAAAAAATGGTTGGAAATTAACTTATATCAAGTTTCATTCTGATTATGAGGAAGAAAAGAAGGAATCCAAATGTTTAAATTTGTTTGTAAGAATTATATAAAGAGGTGTTTAAAATGGACCTGGTAGATATCTCTTCCCAGATTAAAAAAATAACCGATATTGGAAAGTCAACCGTTGATAAACAGAGGTATATTAACGTTAGTGATGTATGGCATCTCTGGGATTTATTAACTTCAAACTATGACCTTATAGAATTTCATAATATCATGATGAATTTTGTGAAGGATGAAGATTTTAAGATCGTGCTCAATAAATTGTTGGACTTTCTTCATGAGAGTACAGATGTTTTAGAAGAAAAGATACTCGAATACGCCATACCTCTACCCAGTCGACCACGTCAAGAATCGAATACCTCTGTCAAACTGGAATTTTCAGACAAATATATATTTGTTCGGACTATCTGGGGCGTGGGGTCATTATTGCCTATGCTCACATCAGCTTTTCTGAATGGCTCGACACCAACAGCTACCAAGATTTTCAAGGATTTAATTGTTAAAAACTTAAACATTTACGATAATCTTTCTGTGTACGGTAAAGCTAAAGGTTATCTGGAGGAACTGCCTATTTATAATCCCTGGGCCTAGGATCTTGGAATAATAATTAATTTGGGGGTGGCTTTCTTGAAATCACTGAAGTTGCTGCAAAGAGCAAAAGATATCGGCAAATCTGTTGAGGATAAACAGGATGAAATTACCGTTGCAGAAGTTTGGCACTTATATAAACATTTAATCATGAGATATAAGGTATTGGAAACAACCAAAACGTTGAAGAATTATGTTAAATTTAGTGATTTTAAAGTAGTAATAAGAATTGGAATTAAAGGTCTGCAGGAACAGGTGGATTTAATCGAAAATCTCATGAATGAATATGGGATTCCTTTACCTGAACGGCCCCCGGTTGATTTCAGGAGTGTATCTATATTGGAGATTATAACTGACAGATATATTTTCAGAAGGATTTTCAGGGGGATCCAGTTTTTTATACCCTTTCATGCCAGTGCCTATATCCAAAGCACTACACCAAAGCTCAGAGAATTTTTCAAGAAAATGTTGATTGAAGAAATAAGTATTTACGATAAATTTGTAGAATATGGTAAAACCCGGGGTTTCGAGTACGTACCTCCCATTTATAAAAAATAAGTCTGGCTAATTTGGAATATAGCTGCAACCTTCAACAGAAGGCACTGCTCGGCACAAATTCTTTTCCTGTTCTTAAGTTTACCTTATGCTTTTATGACATTGAACTTACTGCAGCGCATATTGTTTATATAGAAATAAAAAGACGGAAAGGAATCGGCTCTATGGACAGTAAAGCAAATAGCCCTGCAAAAAAAAGACTGGTCATAGGAATGAGCGGGGCCAGCGGCGCGGTTCTGGGAATAATCCTTTTACAAATTCTTAAGGAAAACCCTCAATGGGAGACGCATTTAATCATTTCCGGAGGAGCGGAACAGATTATTGCTCAGGAAACAGGGTATCACCTAAAGGAAGTTACCAATTTGGCGGATAAATTTTACGATATTAAAAATATTGGTGCCGGTTTGGCCAGCGGTACATTTAAAACAGAGGGGATGATAATCATTCCCTGCAGCATGAAGACTGTTGCAGGTCTGGCCGGCGGCTACTCAGACAACCTGCTTCTCAGGGCCGCCGATGTGACACTTAAAGAACGCCGGAAATTAGTGATACTGCCCAGGGAAACCCCTTTGAGTGTGATCCACTTAAGGAACATGCTTACCTTGGCTCAGTCGGGTGTGATTACCTTGCCCCCGATGGTTACTTATTACCATCAGCCCCAAAGTATAGAAGATATGAACAGGCATCTTGCCGGTAAGGTTCTTGACCTTTTTGGCATTGAAATGCCGGGGTTTAAACGCTGGGGGGAAACACTCTGACCTGGTTATGTTTTTTATTGTTGTAATTATTGCTATCCGCACAGAATAGCCTTATAATAAACAGGAACACATGTTCGGAGAACTCAAAAAAATTTTACTATAATTTGTAACATTCCCTAAAAATTCTTTACTTTTTAGAAATTTATGTTATGTTATAGTAGTATAAATGAAAAATAACGGGGAGGATTGAGATGGAACCCAAGCTTCTGAAGAAAATTGAAAGATTACGCAAGAAGCTAAACAAGATTGGCAAGAATGGAAACTTGTTTGACCCGGAGGTAGTGGAAGTGAGTCGACAGTTAGACATCTTACTTAATAAATATAGTGAGCTAAGGCGGAACCAGCAATTGAGTTTTTGGTAAGTACCTATTTAACACTACAGCCGTTGTCTTTTTCGTGAGCCTGGTCTCCAAGCCATTAAGATTGTATTCCAGGGAACATCTGCAACATCCCGATTATATTGAATTATCCACTTAATTCTAATGTTTTCTTCTGATAACTGGATAATTTAATATTCGCCCGGCGGTTATCAACCGCTGGGCATTTGTTGTTACATGCTTTAAAATTATTTGAAGGATTTTCGCAATATTTGTTTAATATTCCTTTAAAGTACTGGGGAAATATGACGATAAATAGAATCATGAGCATCGTTTCTTGCAGTAATAATTTGGGAGAGAATAAATGGAAATAGGAACGTTTTTTGGCGGCGAACTCAAATTGCGTATTCTTGAAAGCTTTGAGGATGGTTTCCTGACCTTAGATCGTGAATGGCGGTTTACTTATGCCAATCAAAAGGCTGCAATTATAGTTGGCAAGGAGCAGGAAAAACTAAACGGCAAGGTTATTTGGGAGGAGTTTCCGGATATCATCGGCACCGGCTTCGAAATTGCCTATCGCAAAGCTATGGAAACCAGGGTAATACAACGTATAGAAATTAAAGGTCTGCCCGGTGGCAATTGGTACAACATTAGTGTATTTCCCTCGGGTGAAGGAATCTCTGTCCATTGGCAGGATATCACCAAAGAGAAGCAGTTAGTGACAGCGCTGCGGGAGAGCAGGGAGAAGTATCGGGCGATATTTAATTCCATGGTTGAATCATTTGCCATTATCGAAATGATTTATGATTCCGCAGGTAAGCCTGTTGATTGGCGTTATCTGGAGTCTAATCAGACGCACGAAAAGTATTCCCGGATGCGCAATGCAAATGGAAAATTAATCAGCCGGCTGGCCCCGAAAACAGAACTGTCCTGGTTTGAGATCTACGGCAGGGTGGCCTTAACCGGCGAACCGCTACAATTTGAGGCAATGACAGGGAAACGTTGCTACAAAATGTATGCATCTAAAATTGGCGGGCCGGAGAGCAGAAAAGTGGCTGTTCTTGCCTACGATATTACGGAGCGGAAAAAAAACGAGGAAAAGCTGACTTTTCAAGCCAACCTGTTGTCCAGTGTCGACGATGCTGTGGCAGCTTATGATGAAAACGGGAACTTTACCTATTGGAACAGGATGGCCGAAAAGGTGTTCGGCTGGTCTGCACAGAAAGTTATCGGGCAATCTGTTGAGAAGTTTTTCTCAACAGATAACTTTAGAACGCTGGAAGTGGCCTTGGCAAAGTTATCCCAAGTGGGCTGTTTTACAGGTGAGTTAGAATATCCCCATAAATATAAGGGGGTAATCAAGCTGGATACTCACATTAAAGCACTATTCAACCCAAACGGGGAATACAAGGGTGCAGTAGGTTCTTTCAGGGACATAACCGAACGTAAGCGACAGGAGGAAGAACTGAAGGCCGACTATCAAGGCAAAAAAAGCGCTCTTGCCTTGGTAGATGAACTGCGCAGTATGGACAAAAATAAAAATCAGTTTCTCGGCATTCTTTCCCATGAACTAAGAAATCCTCTGGCCTCTATCATGATGAGTGTTTCTCTGATAGACTTGGTTAGGTCCGACGGGAAACAATTCAGGCAGGTTAAAGATATCCTGAAACGGCAGACGATTCAATTATCCCGTCTCGTGGATGATCTGTTGGATGTTACCCGTATTTCCCAGAATAAGATCAGCTTGAAAAAGGAGAGCGTAATCCTTAACGAACTTGTTATCCAGGTACTGGAAGATTACAAAGGACAACTGGCAAGTAAAGGTGTTGAATTGGAAGTAGAATTAAATTCGGTTCCTTTAACTTTGGAAGCGGACCCCGCGCGTTTGATTCAGGTAATTGGGAACCTGATCAATAACGCTGCCAAGTTTACGGCAAGGGGTGATACTGTTTGGGTGAAAGTTTGCAGGGATAAGGATGAAGCGGTTATTTGTGTCAGGGATAGCGGAATGGGAATCAAACCTGATGTATTACCTAAATTATTTCTCCCTTTTAGCCAGGTGGATAGTTCCCTCGGTCGAAGCAGCGGCGGCCTTGGTTTGGGTCTGTCTATAGTAAAAGGAATGGTTGAGCTGCACGGCGGCAGGGTAGCTGCAGCTAGTGAAGGTTTGGGAAAAGGAGCACAATTCACTATCTGTTTACCTCTGCCTGCCTTCAAGGTTAATAAACAGGAAGAACAAACAACTGCTCAATCGAAGCTTTCACCAACCTTGAGGATTTTGGTGATCGACGATATTCCCGATGTTGCCGAAATTATTTGTTCGTTACTGAGACTTAAGGGACATGAAGTTATTTCCGCTTATAACGGCGGCGAAGGGATAGCTAAAGCAAAGGAGTTTCACCCGCAAGTCCTGTTCTGTGATATTGGAATGCCGGGGATGAATGGTTATGAAATAGCCGGGAGCATTCGCCGCGATCAAGAGCTAAAGGATACTTGCCTGATAGCTTTGACCGGTTATGCTCAACCGGAGGATTTGGAGCGGGCCAGGGCAGCCGGTTTTAACCGGCACCTTGCCAAACCGGTGGACATTGCCGAATTGGAAAAGATATTGAAGGAATTGCGGTTTTAAAAATCTCGCCTCTGATAAGCGGAGAATCCTCCTTGGAATTTTTGGAATTGGTAATTCTATTTTATAGAAGAATTATAAGTAATAAGTTCTGGAAATCTATATAAATGGAAGGAGACATGAGTATGAGTAAGGTTCTTATTATGCCCTGTCTGGATATGAAAGATGGAAGAGTTGTTAAAGGAGTGCATTTTGTTAATCTTAAAGATGCGGGTGATCCAATGGAATGTGCCAGGATCTATTGCGAAAATGGAGCCGACGAACTGGCTTTTCTGGACATAACTGCTACCATTGAGAAAAGGAAGACTACTTTGGAAGCTATCCGGCGGGTCGCCCAAGTGCTTACTATTCCCTTTACAGTGGGCGGAGGCATCGGTTCTGTAGCAGATGCTGAGGAAGTATTAGAGGCAGGTGCTAACCGCATATCCATCAGCAGTGCAGCCTTTCGCAATCCTGGTTTAATTGACCAATTTGCCGCAAAATTCAGCTGCTCCAAACTGGTTGTGGCTATCGATGTTGATCGAAATCCCACCCTCCCATCCGGATATGAGGTTTATATTGACGGAGGCAACACCCCCACTGGGAAAGATGCCATTGAATGGGCGCGGGAGGCAGAAATTCGGGGTGCCGGTTATATATTGCCAACCAGCAAAGCACGTGACGGAGCCCAAACAGGGTATGATATTCCACTCATCAAAGGCATAAAAGGCGCGGTAAAGGTTCCGGTTATTGCCTCCGGCGGCGCCGGGACTATGAAACATTTTCTGGAAGCAGCTCAGGAAGGGGAAGCTGACATCCTGCTCGCGGCATCTGTTTTTCACTTCGGAGAGATCAATATAATAGAGCTTAAGAAATATCTTCATAACAAAGGAGTTAATATCAGTTAATAATTTTAGTTATTGTAAGTTGCCAAAAAACATCGAAATCATTGAAAAGGATGATTTCGATGTTCTAAATCTCTGCCCAAATCTTCAGTTTTTCAAAAACACTAATGCTACTAAATATTCTTAACAAGTCTTGCCCGCTAATGCATCTTAAGTTCTAAAGCTTCCCTTTTATTGTATACTACAGTTGGTTGATGTACATAATAAAAAACTGGTTAATGTGCAATACTTAAATCAGTTTCTAAACTAGAACTGAACAGAACAAAAGCAAATTGTAGGACTTGGAGGAATAAACGTGCAAGATAAAACAAAAATTCAATTACACTCAACTGAAGTGGCCGGGCTGTGGAATACGTATTATATTGATTCTTTAGCGGTTTGCTTTCTTAAACACTTCTTAAAAACTTTACACGACGAAGAAATCCGCCATATCATTGAACATGCCCTAAATATAGCCAACGGCCATATTCAAATAGTGACGGAAAAATTTAAGCAGGAAGGATTGCCGGTTCCTATAGGTTTCAATGACCATGACGTAGATACTAATGCCCCCAAGCTATATACAGATCCGTTTATCTCTTCTTTATATTGAATATGGGACGGATTGGGATGAACAGTTATACCATGGTATTAAATTATATCACTCGTTCCGATCTAAGAGGCTTTTTTTCAACTTGCATACAGGAATCAACAGATCTTTTAAATTTAACAGTTGATGCTTTGGAACAACAAGGACTATATATCAGGTCACCCAGAGTTGAATATTTGAAAAACAATAATTATATAAACAACCAGAATTTCCTTAATGCCGGGTTATTCGGGAAAAAAAGAAATCTCTTGGCCGGGGAGATAACTGCCATCTTTGCAAGTTTAAGACAGAATAAAATTGGGGC
>JAQVLN010000094.1 GCA_028704155.1 Desulfitobacteriaceae bacterium | reverse complement strand
CACCGGTTTATAAAGCGGATATAAAAACTCCTTAACCAAATAAATAATGGAAGTTAAAGCGCACAATTTCGCGATCATAATCACTTCTTAGCACCCCCAATGCCCAAATCGCCTTGAAGGGCTTGGCATTTAGCGAAGCTTAGACAAATAACGCTTACCATCACCGTATTGATAATCTTGCCATAAGTATTATAGAGCATAAATTCTCTGAACTGTTCTACTGAAAGTGCATAGAAGAAAAACAATACAATAATGCCTGTTTTTAAAAGAAAATCACGGTTCATTCTTCTAAATATACGGTCTTTCCTACTGTTTATTTCGCGAAGGACTGCATTTTCATCCACAATATCCAGAAAAACATCAGCCATTCCTTTTCTCTCGTTGTATTCAAAAACAACCGCTTTTTTGGTAAAACTATCAAATTTGGGACCTAGTTGCCTGTTAAGTAGTGTTATAGCCTGTTTGAAAGAATACCCATTGTTTTCGCAGTTATCAATAAATTGCTGAAAATATGGCCTGAGGTTAGGGCTGATGCTTTCTTCACTTTCCATTACTTTTTTAATGGCTACCAGCACCCCATCCCTTGCCAAAGGACAAATGAGGTCTTCTGCGTCCATAATATTCTCATTTTTTTCGGCTTTAATTGTTTTAGACTGCATCACAAAGTAAGTTAACAAACCCACAAAAATAGAAATAGTCATCACTACCGATAATGTAACATTCTGCATAAATAGGATTACAACAAGCACTGTGCCGGCAAAGCAAATACAGAGCAACGATGTAAAGCTTTCTAAAGTCAAGGGTATATTGAAATCGAGAATTAATTCTTCCACCAGCCGATTGTATTTAGCATAGATATTCTCTTTCCTTTTTATAATTCTTTCTCTTTTGATGCGTTCTATATAACGAGAGGTATTGTACTTGCCTAAATGTTCCGCCAAGGTATCAACTGTGTCCAGAATGAACCTTGCTGTACCACCAAAAAATCTGACCTCAAAGACCGCATTGAACAAGACAAATGCGGCTAAACCCAAGGCCAAGCTAATGGCTAGTGCCGTATTCATTGAATGTATACACCTCTTTTTCGTCTTCTGAGGGATCTACTGTCAAAAACTCAAACCTGCTCCTTTTTATACCCGCTTTCAGCATCATCTGCTGCACATGTTCAGACAACTTCCCTACTCGCTTATGAGTTCCGATAATTCTTAATACCCTTCGCGTCCCTTCTTCCTCCTCCACATCCTCACAATCAAACTTGTAGATTTGGTTGATTTTGGGTTTTAGCCCCTCTGAGCCAAGAATTTCCGAGATTGATGTTACTTTTCGGCTCCCGTCAGCCAATTTTTCCTGGTAAATAACAAACTTCACGGCACTGCAAATATTTCTCAAAGCAAGTTCTGCCGGTTCATTTGATACCATCAAATACGCCGTTAAAAACCGGTATATTGCCTCCTCATCGCCTTCGGCATGCAAGGTGGTAAAGAAATAATGGCCGGTTTGCGCCGCTCTAAGAGCTGTCGCAAATTCCCCCGGTGTCCTAAGCTCCCCCGGCCCAATCCAATGAGGCGATTGTCTCATAGCGTTAATAAGCAAATTTTCCATCGTCGCAGGACTGGAATCATCTTCATCCGGAACAGACTCGTACTGTAATACATCATTGATGATTCTCCCGTGTTCAGTATCCCCTTCCCGCCGGATAAGCCGCATTTCCGATGGATTTTCGATGGTAATAATCCGCGAAAGAGGATTAATCTGCTTGACTAAGATCTCGTTTAAAGTTGTTTTGCCACTGCCGGTAGGACCTACCGTAATCCAGGACAAGTCAGCTTGCGGAATCAGGGTTAAGAGCTTAAACATATTTATAGAAAAAGATTCATTATGCATCATTATTTCAGGGGTGATGGTTTGTTTACTAAATTTCCTGATTACAAAAGCCGGCTGGTCATAAGGCGATATCTCGGCATGGGTGGCATTTACCCGAAAACCTTCAATTGTTCTGGCGTTTACCATGGGTACCTTAGGGGTAAGCCTAACCTTAGAAACACCGATTAGCTTGGAGATAATCCGCTCCATATGTTCACGGTCACTAAAATGCTGTTCCCAACTATGTGTTTTCCCACTACTCTCTACAAAAATTTGGTCGGGACCATTAACACGTATTTCGTCAATCAAAGGATCTTCCATTGCCTTGGTGATTGGTCCATAATGAGTGATTTCGTCAATCAGGGCCTTTTTTAAGGCTATTAAATCATAGGGATTGTTTTCAGCAGGCCTTTGGACTGTTGGTTTTTGCGAATCTACGAACTCGTTAATATAGGCCTTAGTCATCTCGCGTTTTCTTACCGGATTGTTTTCACGTCGGAAAGCGTTGGTAGCTACCTTAGTGATATATTTTTGACACAACTCCAATGCTTCTTCAAAACTAATCGTTGTATACCCGGTTTTCAGATCCTCCATCTTTTCCTTCTGATTCACTTGATGTAAAACCCTTTGCTGCATTTCACTAATTTTGCCCCGTGTTAGCACCAGCTTTTCACCCCTTTTACTTAATCATCAGCCAACAAGTCAGCCAGTCTTTGTATTTCCTGAAGAAAGTATTTATTGATTAAAGGATTATCCTTGACGTAAAGTTTTCCCTCTAAAGCCCGTTCCGTCGCTGCTTTAATCATGGGTAAAGCAGCGACAACATTAAAGCCCGCGTCATTGAATACCTTATAGTCAAATCCGATATCCAGCAAATTCATCAGAATAACGCTGGTAAACTTAGCTGTACTGATCCCGGTTGACACCGCAAAATCTAAAAGTTTCGCCATATTACTGGCGGCCTCAATCCGCTCAGTTGCAGTTAAAAAGCCGACATGACAGTACTTCATAGCCCCCAAGCAGAATTCCAAAGGAGGATTATTGGGAATATCGATCAAGACAAGATCAAACATCTGTTTTAATGTCGCAATCACACGCTCAATGTTTTCAAACTCAAAATCAAAATATTCTTCCATTAAATCCTGTGGGCTTGGAGACAACAAAAACAAGCGGTCATATTTAGTGGAGAGGATTTCCCCCCGAAAATCAATTTTATCGCTTTTCAATACCTTAATAAGCCCGTTAGCCCTCTTATTCGGTGTCACATCTAAAAAATGGTATATATTGGGATTGAACACTTTAAAATCCAAGATACAGGTATTTAACCCTTTTTCGGAAAGAAGGCAGCCTAGATTACTGATGAGAAAAGCATTATCCACCATATCACACGCCGGAATAAATCCTACCACGCTGTAAATCAGTTTATTATAATGCATTTCTGCCCCAAGCAACTCCATAGGAGAAATCTTTTTTAAGACACTGTCTAATCGTTTTGTCTCTTTTCGATCCACAATTTCACCTCATTCTCCAACGTAGGTAATTCGTCTAGGATAACCTGACTGTTGACTCTGCTTAAAAGTGTGATTAAAAATAATTTACTATCCAAGCTTTTAAATTGTGCATAATCGTTCATTTGCTCCCGAGAGCCAGCAAGAAGCAGCGCTTTAGGTTGAATGTTTTTTAAGAAATCTTTGCTTTTCATAACCTCTTGCTTTTTTTCTTCACTTAATTTCATTACTTCCTTATATACTTCATAGATAGAATGACCGTTTGCATTCAGCATATCTTTAACCACAATACTGTCAAACAGTATTGTGGTAATCATTGTCTTTCCTCTTGTTTGAATAACCCTATTGTTGGGATTTTCTACGGACAATGCAGCAACGGGGTTGCCTTCATAGCATACCCGTATACGGACACAGTCCCCCGGCAACAACACATCGCCCCCGCATTCTAAATAATTATACGGAATTGTGACTACTTCCTGTTCCTCCCCCAATTCATAGAGCCACTCATTTTTTTTAGCCCTTTCATCAGCTAACTGATCCTGGTAGATAATACTTTTCTCTCGTAAATAGTACTTATTTAATTTCCCGATCACCGACTGCATCTCTGTCGCCAGAACCATATCTTTCGTGTATTCCTTTTTGATTAAGTCATACTTTTCGGTATTATCCTCCGTGAGCAGAACATAAGCAGGCAAACCTTCTCCCGCTTTCACTCTCAAAACCTGAACTGTATCCCTTGCTGCTTTGTTAGCATTCGTAATCACTACAAAAGAAACGATAATCACAATGATACTAAAAACCAACGATAAAATTTTTTTCAAAAGATGCCTGTTTGGTGATACATTCTTTACCGTGCTTAAATCCATGCTAATTTATCCCCTCCATCAATCTTAAAAGTATATTTCCATATGCCTGTTCATGCTCAACGCTCGTATTTACCAGTGGTATATCAGTTTCAATCTGTGCGTCAAATTTACTGGAGAACGGCACATGACCGGCCAATTTCATTTCATATGTAAAGCTTTCATTCAGGCCTGATGTAAGCAGCTCATTCACCTTCTCCGGGATAAAGATATTCTCTTTAAATCTGGAACGATCATTATACTTTGTTACGATGAGACGAGATTTGGCATTGAGGTACGAAGCGCTCTCTTTATCCAGCATTACCTCAATATTGCGAAGTGTGCTTAATACCGCATAAAGATTGTTAGGCACACATAAACCAAAAACATCCACATGGATAATGGCTTCCTTAAATGTTGGCAATAAATCCATCGGCATGTCCAAAATAATCAGGTTAAATTTATTTCTTAACACTGATACAAGTCCCACCAGCTTTCGGCAATTATAGAACTGTCCAAGCAGCTTTCGGTCGGTAAATCCGTAACCAAGCGCCGTCATCCACAAGTTCTCTTTGATATTAAACGCTGTTTTCAAATAATCCTGTGGTCTTGCCAATGTCCTGATTAAAGAGGCCTCGATTACTTCATCTCTTTTCGCTTGTTCTCCAAAGCTTCCATAGTACATATTGATACTTCTATATTCAACATCTAGGTCTATCATCAGAGAATTTAACCCGCGCTTACTAGCTTCATAAGCTATATTGGCAACAGTACTGGTTAATCCGCATCCTCGATGTCCGGTTATCGCTATAACCCGGCTAATTCCCCGACTTATGTTTTCTAATTCTCTGGTTAATCCGTCAGTGATTTTAATTTCAGTCTTATTTTGGGGCTTCGAGAAACGATTAATAAGCCAAGACCGCAACTTCTTTTCCGGCTCTTCCGTCCTTTCTCCGTTTTCGCTGTCTACTGTTGATTGCCCATTTTCCTTCCTTAGTACTTCCAGCGTCTGCTCGAAAAAGGATCTTGGCACACGTACATAGTCGCAAATAAATATACGAAGGCTTGTATACTTTTGACTTAACTCCGCGAATTGACCTTCCTTCGCAAAATCCCGGGAAATCACCATTATCTTTACACTCTGCCGATGCCCTTTGTTTAACCAATTCAGTACCGCAATAAAGTCCTGTTTGTCCTGTTCCTCCTGTCGGGAAAAGGCTTCATCCGTAAAAAGCAGACCATCCAGCGTAGGATTAACATCCTCCAAAAAGGTTAGCAAGTCCTTGACTTCAAGAGGAGCACTATTAATAATGTCTGCATTTTTGGTTAGATATCCGGCCACGATTTGCTGCATGATCCCGGATACCAGCAGTAACTTCATACCATCACCCACTACTTAGACTTACTCAAATCAATAATAATATCGACTAATAGGCAAATTATCCTAAACCTATAATATATTATAGCAGATTCTTTATTATTCGGTAATTTTTTTAAAACAAAAATAAATACGACATTTGAAATGTCTTCTAAGGATAGAGAAGTCAATTGGGCTAATGATTTTTTTACATTCTAAATCAATTGAAGAAAATATTAAAAATTAGGTTGGATAGGACTCTCAGCTTTTTGTATTGAAAGCAAAGTATTACTGTGATAGATTATTAATGAAGTTTATTAGAAATGTACGAAATATTGCAAAATAATCGTAGGAAATAAAAAACTCAATTGAAGAAAATTGAATTTATGTACTTTATCTTTAATAGAATCGAGGGGTGAGAATGATGGAGTCAAATATTCAAGCGAAAAATTCATTTGCATGGACTTCATTTTACATGGAATTCGCTGATAAGCTATTGCCTTACAAAAACAACCATCCGCAACTTCTTGAGCTAATCAAAGGCGTCTTTGATAATTTAAGCTTACGCTATCCATTTATGGAAAACGGTCAGCCTATTGAAGATATTTGTCCGTTTACAGTATTCGGGTGTTTCAATAAAGGAATTACCAATGAAAACCGTATTGCCTTGATGAAAGGCATCGGCAGTAAACTTGGTGTTAAAGCTGCCGTACCAACAGAATTTGACGGCATTCCGGTATTAAGCCCTGTGAAGGCCTGGTTTTTTGGCTATAAAACCGAACGTAAAGAAAAGGACATTACTAACCTTTGGGACGTATTTGAAGCCGGAATAAACTATGCGGACAATCCGTCGGAAGTCTCTAAAACAGCATTTATAACCTTTTATAACAAAGTAAGAAAGCAACTTGGGATCAAATGGAATCTGACAATGGGACTGTATTGGATACGCCCGTTTTCTTACTTGAACCTTGATGGAACAAACAGAAATTACTTGACCCAAGATGGCAATCTATACTCTGCAAGCATTGCAAAGATTTCTAATCTTAAGCAACCTCCCGAAGCAAAAACCTATTTAGAATTAATTGCTGCATGCAAAGAAATCTTTGCAAAAAACGACAGCCTGCATCACAGTTTTCCCGAGCTATCCTATTCAGCATGGATGACATCAACTTCCGGGGAGCAGAATAATAAAAAATCTAATGCCAACTTTCTCAAATGGTTCGCCCCTCTTATCAATGCTCTGAAAGAACTTGGCGGCTCTGCATCCTCGGAACAAGTCCGCAAACAAATAATATCCGACTTGAATCTGCCGGATAAAATCATTAATGAAACACGAGGTAAAACGTCAGTTAAAAAATTTGATAACGAGATCTCTTTTGCGCGAAACTACTTGGCCTATGAAGGATACATAGA
>JAQVLN010000017.1 GCA_028704155.1 Desulfitobacteriaceae bacterium | reverse complement strand
GATTAGGCTTGGGCACAGGGGCTCTTGGGGCGTTAGGCACCGCAGCTCTCTTAATTCCGGGAGTAGGGCCAATTGTTGCAATGGGACCTTTGGCTGCTGTCTTAGGTGGAGCAGTAACCGGCGGTGTTGCTGGAGCGCTGATTGATTATGGAATCCCTAAGGAACACAGTGATTATTACGAAACTAAAATAAAAGAAGGAAATTCAGTTCTGGTATTAAAAACTGATGAGTATAAGGCAGATGAGGTTGCCGGAATAATGAGAAGATTTGGTGCCAGGGATGTAAAAGTACATTAACAACCTTTTTGTATAAATTTCAGCATCGTTTTTTAAACGGTGCTTTTTTTTAAGTCCGGGTTTAGGGCAGGTAGAAGATATTGAGGCAGAGAACTGAAGGCAAGAAGAAACTGGTTTAGGATAATCATTATAAAGCAGTTATAATTGTATTATGATTGATTAAGGTATAAGATATTATCAAAATGGTAATTGCCAAAGAAGGAGGGTTTACTTGCCTAAAATATGTATTCTTGATGCCAGGACTTTGGGTGAAGATGTTGATCTGAATATCTTTCAAGAGTTTGGTGAAGTCATAATTCATGATACTACCGCACCTGAAAATGTAGTTGAGAGGATTAAAGATTGCGAAATCGTCATTACGAATAAAGTGGTTCTGAATAATTCCAACCTGCAAGATACAACAAAGCTAAAATTGATTTGTGTGGCTGCAACCGGCACTAATAATATTGACTTGAAGTATGCCCAGAGTAAAGGTATAACAGTAACCAATGTCGCCGGGTATTCTACCAACAGCGTGGTTCAGCAAACCTTTACGATGCTCTTTTATCTTTTGGGATCCCCGGCTTATTATGATTCTTATGTTAAATCAGGACAGTATGCCAAAAGTAGCATTTTCACTCATTTGGATCGACCCTTTTCTGAACTTCACGGGAAAACCTGGGGGATTATTGGCTTGGGTACAATTGGCAAGACCGTAGCCGGTGTTGCCCGGCAGTTTGGCAGCCGGGTTATCTACTATTCTACTTCCGGGGAAAATCGTAGTGCAGAATATACCAGAGTTGATTTGACAGAATTGCTGAAGATGGCAGATATCGTTTCTATTCATGCGCCCTTAAATGAGCGGACATTGAACCTTCTGGATTATGAACGCCTGCAATTAATGAAGCCCAGCACTATCCTTATCAATATGGGGCGGGGAGGTATCGTGAATGAGGCTGACCTGGCCAGAATCCTTGATGAGGACAGAATTGGGGGAGCCGCCCTGGATGTATTGGAACGGGAACCCATTAATAGAGATAATCCTCTGTTAAAAATCAAAAAGCCTGAAAAGCTTTTTATCACTCCCCATATTGCCTGGGCCAGCCGGGAAGCACGTAACACCTTGGTGAAGAAGATTGCAGAAAACATTGGGGGTTTTTACCAAGGGACACCAAGGAACCTGCAAAAAGCCCATTCCTGAAAAAATTAGCCGGTGTTTGAAAACTTTTATAGAATATTATAGTTTTTTTAAAATCCTGATTTATAATATTGTATGGGATATTCAAAAAATACAAAGTGGGAGGTAAACTTATGAATTATTCTCATGAAGTTGAAAACATGATCTGTGTCTGTCGGGGACCAAATCATGGTGCAGCTCCAATTCCTGAAGAAGGGAAATGGGTTAAAGTAACGGAGATTAAAGATGTATCCGGCCTTTCCCACGGGGTGGGTTGGTGTGCGCCTCAACAGGGAGCTTGTAAACTAACCCTGAATGTGAAAAATGGTATTATCGAAGAGGCCTTGGTTGAGACAATTGGCTGTTCCGGAATGACCCATTCAGCTGCAATGGCCGCTGAAATACTTGGCGGAAAAACAATCCTTGAGGCCCTGAATACTGATTTGGTTTGTGATGCTATCAACACGGCAATGAGGGAGATTTTCAAGCAGCTTGTTTATGGAAGGACGCAGACTGCCTTTTCCGAAGGCGGACTTCCTGTTGGTGCAGGATTGGAGGATCTCGGCAAAGGCCTGAGGTCGCAAGTCGGGACTATGTTTGGGACAAAAGAAAAAGGTGTGCGTTATCTGGATATCGTTGAAGGCTATATTATGAGCATGGGTCTCGATGATAAGAACGAAGTAATCGGCTATCAATATGTCAATCTCGGCAAAATGATGGAAGCGATTAGAAATGGCGAAGACCCCAAAACCGCCTTTGAAAAAAATCTCAATAATTATGGGCAATTTTCCGAGGCTGTTAAAGTAATTGATCCCAGACGAGAGTAAAATGAGAAGGGGGATAAATAGATGATTCGTTTTGAAGGATATGACCGTCGGATTGAGACAATTGGCAAGTGCCTGAAAGAATACGGGTTCAATGATCTGGAAGCAGTTCGTGCGCTCTGCCTGGAGAAAGGAATTGACGTTGAAAATATCATCAAAGGTGTGCAGGCAATCGCTTTTGAAAATGCAGTTTGGGCTTATACTTTGGGTGCGGCAATTGCGCTCAAAAAAGGTGTAAAAAATGCTGCCGATGCTGCTGAAGTAATTGGTATCGGGCTCCAGGCTTTTTGTATACCCGGATCTGTTGCTTCCTCCAGGCAAGTCGGAATCGGTCACGGTAATCTGGCGGCTATGCTGCTCAGGGAGAATACCAAATGTTTCTGCTTCCTTGCCGGACATGAATCTTTTGCCGCTGCTGAAGGAGCAATTGGAATTGCCCGGACTGCAAATAAAGTACGTAAAGAGCCCTTACAGGTAATTCTCAATGGTCTTGGAAAAGATGCCGCCTATATTATTTCCAGAATCAATGGGTTTACATATGTGCGTACAGAGTACGATTATTACAGTGGAAACCTGAAAACAGTCGAAGAACGGGTATTTTCAACCGGTGATAAAGCGAAAGTCAGGGCATATGGTGCCGATGATGTCAATGAAGGTGTTGCCATCATGATTAAGGAAAAGGTCGATGTTTCTATTACAGGCAACTCAACAAATCCCACAAGATTCCAGCATCTCGTTGCCGGAACCTATAAAAAATGGGCAGGGGAAAACAACAAGCAGTACTTCTCTGTTGCTTCCGGCGGGGGTACCGGCAGAACCTTGCATCCGGATAACAATGCAGCCGGTCCGGCATCGTATGGCTTGACAGATTCGATGGGAAGAATGCATGGCGATGCCCAATTTGCCGGATCTTCCTCAGTTCCGGCACACGTTGATATGATGGGCTTTATCGGTATGGGCAACAATCCAATGGTTGGGGCAACAGTAGCTACGGCAGTAGCGATTGAAGAATCCCTTAAATAGTATAAAAACTGAAAAATGGAAATCCGCTTTTTTCTTACTGATCAGAAGAGAAAAGCGGATTGAATTTTAGGATAATATGTTAGGTTTTGTGGTAAAGTGTAATCAGGGAAATTCAGATCTATATATTAACCGCGATGAGGTGATTTAAGATGATTTATCATAAGCTAAGGGCTTTTTATCAAAAGCTTGATCGCTCTTTTTTTATTGATAATGAATATCAGGAATGCGCATATTTAGATCGACCTTTACCGATCGGGCATGGACAGACAATCTCACAGCCCAGCCTGGTTTTAGAGATGACTCGCATTCTTGATTTGAATAAAAATTGCAAGGTGCTGGAGATCGGAACCGGGTCCGGATATCAGACGGTATTATTGGCAGAGTTCTCCGGTACGGTTTATACTGTGGAAAGGATTCGGGAACTTTCAGAAAAAGCTAAAGAAAAGCTCGATATCCTCGGATATACAAATATACTTTACAAAGTAGGGGATGGAAGCGAAGGGTGGAGTGAACAAGGCCCCTTTGACAGGATCATTGTGACAGCTGCGGCAGAAATTATGCCTGATGAGCTGATAATACAGCTCAAGCCGGAAGGAAAAATGCTTATCCCCTTGGGACCGAGGGAGATGCAAGAATTAATGTTCATCCAAAAAGATACAGCAGGAAAAATCTCCAGCGAATCTTTGGGAAAAGTTGTTTTTGTTGAAATGAAGGGAAAATACGGTTTCAGGAGTACCCATGGATAAAGCATTTAAGCAGATCCTGTGCTATAATTAAAAATTGATCTAATTACATTTAACTAAGTAAAAAATGGAGGAAGCTTAATGTTATTTAAAAATTTGAATTTTATCTATGTACTTGACAGTGAATTAAAAATATCCGAAAAAATAAAGAAAATACGTGAGGCTGTTCCTGAATTTCCGGAAATGAACCAACCTGGAAAAGATGTTTATATTTTGCATAACGGTAAATCGGCAATTGGACTTTCAACATCACAGGTTACCTTTATTTTTTCCGGGGAGGAAAACATCAAGGTAAATGAAATCGTAACAACATTGAATAAGATCTTGAAAATTCTGAACATAAAAGGGAAAATCAGGTTAGGGTTAAAGGTCGAAGGATTCGAAAAGATTGAACTATCCAGCGGGGAACTTTCGCTTGCTGCTCATAAGCAAGAAGCCGAAATATTAGGTGCAGTTGCCCTTGGCTATCGTTTCATAATTAACAATTCCTTTATACATGGTGATATCAAGATTGAGCCGTATCTTAAGGATGAGAAACAGATTTTCTTTGATGTAGTGTTACAAACTATAGATCAAATTACTCCCGCTGAAGCAGAGAAGGGCTTTAAAGAGATGTTTGCATTTGCTACGGAAAAGTCCATGGCAGCGGCAACCTCATTATTTTGTTTGAAAAAAGATTAATTCCTTGTCCAATAAAACAGTCCGAAAGGCCTGTTTTTACTTTCTCTTTGAAATTTTCCTATTCAAAACCGGAAAATATTTGACCTTGACTGACCTTTGTACTACAATAAAGATATCCTGGTTAGGATATCTTTAAGATGTTATTGGAGCATATAAGGAGGTAATATTGTATGGGTTATTTAGTTCCAATGGTAGTAGAACAAACAAATCGGGGGGAGCGTTCCTACGATATATATTCACGTCTTTTGAAAGACCGTATTATCTTTATAGGCGGGGGAATTGATGACGATGTTGCTAATCTTGTTGTTGCCCAAATACTTTTCTTAGATGCAGAAGATCCTGAAAAAGATATTTTTCTCTATATCAACAGTCCGGGTGGTTCAGTAACAGCGGGTATGGCAATCTATGATACTATGCAATATGTTCGTTCAGATGTTCATACAATTTGTATTGGTTTGGCTGCCAGTATGGGTGCATTTCTACTGGCGGCAGGGACAAAAGGAAAACGGACTATCCTGCCTAATGCAGAAGTCTTAATTCATCAGCCCTTGATCGGAGGGCATGGGATTTCCGGTCAAGCTACCGAGGTTGAGATCCATGCTAAACAGTTATTGCGGACGAAGGCTAAACTAAATAGTATTTTAGCTGAAAGAACAGGTCAGCCACTTGAAAAAATTGAAGCAGATACTGATCGTGACCGTTATTTAAATGCTGAGGAAGCCAAGGAATATGGGATTGTTGATGAGGTCTTGGAAAAGGTTGAGGATATTTCTTCCGGTGATGTGGAAAAATAAACTTTGAGAATGAATAAGGAGGAATGTGTATGGGCAGGATTCGCAAAGCAGTGATTCCAACAGCAGGACTGGGTACGCGTTTTTTGCCGGCTACAAAGTCTCAGCCTAAGGAAATGCTGCCTATTCTGGATAAACCGACTATTCAGTTCATCGTCGAGGAAGCTGTCGCATCCGGAATTGAAGCTATAATCATGGTTACCGGCCGTAATAAAAAAGCTATCGAAGATCATTTTGACCGTTCTGTAGAACTCGAGGTTTTTTTAGAAAAAAAAGAGAATACAGAGCTGTTAAATATGGTAAAAGACATTTCCCGAATGGTAAATATCTTTTATGTTCGTCAAAAAGAAGCTTTGGGTTTGGGTCATGCAGTTTACTGTGCCCGAAAGTTTATTGGAAACGAGCCTTTCGCAGTCTTGCTGGGGGATGATATCATTCGTTCAGAGATACCCTGCCTGCGCCAAATGATTGATGTATATGAACGCTATGGTTCCAGTGTTGTAGGTGTGCAGGAAGTTTCTTTGGAAGATACCGGCAAGTACGGAATTGTTGATGGAGTTAGTGCTGATAACCACATTTTTAAAGTGCGGGATTTAGTAGAAAAGCCTGGCCCCGAAAAAGCTCCGGCAACTCGTTTGGCGATTATGGGACGTTATATTTTGAACCCGGAGATATTTGAGGTTTTGGAAAATCTCGAACCTGGCCAAGGCGGAGAAATCCAGTTAACTGATGGGTTACGTAAACTTAATAGGTTTCAGGAAATTATGGCCTATGAGTTTGAAGGCCGGAGATATGATGCCGGGGATAAGTTAGGATATATCCAGGCAACTATCGAATATGCCTTGCTTAATGAAAGTCTGGCGGCTGACCTTAAAGCTTATTTGCATGATTTAGTTCGTTATCTCTAAAACATTAGTGAATAAATAGTAACAATAATATATCGTATACTGTAAGCGCTCGCTTAACTATGGGTTAAGGGGCGTTTTTATTCGTCCTGATTAATTTTTGCCGGGTTAAAAACAATGAACTGTTTAGGGAGATGCTGTTTATTTATCGCGAAAATAGTACCCTTGGAGACGACACGTGCCGTATTTATAAGGGATAAGACAGAAAAAGGGTATGGATATTCAGGAAAAGCGACAGACTTTTCTCCTAGATATTGGTAGAATTCTAGAAGGCCTAAAGAATTTATAGGAGGGAGATTTATGGAGTTTGATCGAAAAAAAGTGGCGACTTTAGCAGGAACTGTTGTTTTGGCCGGTGCTTTAATAGCTGCGGCTTTCTACGGACCCAGTGCCTGGAAGGTTTTAAGGAACCAAAGTCCGCCCGATTCTGATCAGGTAGTAACTCAGGTGCCGCTTGTTGATGCGGCAGAAAAGAATGGTACGGAAAACAGGGTAGAGAGTCCAGCTGATCAGAAGCAAAATGAGACAACAGGTAAGGCCGCTCCCGCTGTCTCAATTAACACTCCTCCACAAGAGGATACCTCAGGAACAAAGAAGTATAAGGAACCGGACCTTAAACTTCTTGACCTGGCACCATCCATTGCTGGACTTTTTGTTAAAGAAGGTGTTGAAAGTGGTCTGAGTGAAGCGGCAAAAACTTTGCTATTTGGAGCAGCCTGGAACATTCACGAGTATGTAGACGGCTATTTATTTGGACCAACCGCAGGACCGCAGATGAATGAGCAAGATATTAAAAAGTATATCTTTTTTCATAAGACTCTGTGGGATAAACAACTGAAGAATGAAGTAAGTGCCGATAAGGTGACAGGATTCACCGGATATTTTGATGTTATGCTTAACAGAGGGATGGATGCTTTTGATTCTAAAGATAAATCCCGCATAGAACAATTCCATCAGGAGATTCATGACTTGGATTCCCATCTTTTCCGTAATGATTCCAGTGCCAAAGTATATGGGGCAACTCCGTTTGCCACGAAAAGGTAACATAAAACGAATGAAATGGAATGATTTTTTTTGTGAACTGATTAGAGTGATTAAAGACTGAATAATAGTCATCTGCAGTAATTTACCTGGGAAGGCATTGCACTCGTTTTGAACTTTTGATTGAGCAAATAAATATTCCCTTATTAAACCATAATACAGGATCTGTCAGACGGGTCCTGTATTGTTTTTTTATCAATTTTGTCTAAAACCTGCTTTCAGTGGCTATGCTAGTAATAAATGGATAAAAGGAGATTATGGCTTTATGCGTAAAAGGAAATGGCTTGTGGGACTCATAACTATTATTTTAGGAATAACTGTAGGGATGTTAGGTTTTTCCTTTGCCAATCCCACCTATACCGGGTCTTTAATTGCAAAGTTGGTTGGTAAGAACAATGTTCAAACCCTGGCTGCCAATACAGAATCAACGGAACACAGCAGTCAGGAAACAAGCGAAAGCAACTTATCAGGAACTGAAACAAATAATCAGCAGGATACGGAAATTTCTCAACAGTTAAGGCAAAAAATTATTGCTGATTATAAACAGGATGTAGGGATTTTCTTTGATGCCTGGAAATGCCCGGATCTGCCTGGTTTTCGAGTTAAATTAGCTTCGGGGTACACTGGTGAAATATTGGAAAAGCATGCCGGCCGGGCAGAACCTTATTTTTCTCAAGGGATTGGACTGGACGTTATTAAAATCGACTTTGACCAAATTGTCATCGAAAAAGCCGATAAATCAACAGCAACCCTGCGCGTAGATTATAGGTACACAGCAACTGATTTTGATCTGAAAAAAGCTTCACCTATCGGGGAAGCGCATGAACAAAATGTTCACGCGCGTGTCAATCTTATTAACGTTAATTCGCGTTGGTTAATTACCGGCGAAAGTTGTCTCTAAGGTTAAGAAATAAAGCCGAACGGCTAAATTTTTTTAAATGAATAAAGCCGTTCGGCTTTATTTTTTTTTGGAAACACGGGAATTGGTTTATATTGTATGTTATACTATTATAAAAGGTTGAAATAGCAAATAAACTATAGTACACTGGAAAATAGTAGTTTTTCAGTGTATATTTTTAGAAATAAAGGGTTTTTGCGTTTCCGGTAAAGGAAGGGACTTGTCAGATGTTGTTTCACAGAAGGACGTTAATATTTTTATTAATTGATGCCGTTTTAGTTAATCTGGCAGTTTTTATTAGTTTCTATATGCGTTTTGGTTTCGAAGGAACCGGGAAAATTCCCCAGGAATATTTCACAAGTTTAACATATAATCATACTGCCTGGGTCGCTACATTGGTATATTTGGCGGTTTTCTATGTTTTCGGAATGTACAACAGGCTTTGGCAGTATGCCAGTTCAGGTGAACTTGTTTTAATAATTTTTGCGGCTACTATCGGTTCCGGTGGTACAGTAGCTTTGGTTTATTTTTTAGCACCTCTGCGAATTCCTAATACTGTGGCAATTTATCTCTGGTTTTTAGTCATCTTTTTAATCGGGGGTTCACGTTTCATTTGGCGAATCCTTCGGGAAAACGCCTTTACCCCCTATGTTCCCGGTTCCCAGAAACAGGTCCTGATCATTGGAGCAGGAGATGCCGGAGTAGTGGCAGTCCGGGAACTCAAGAAACATAATCTTCGTGAAGGACGTCCGGTAGGCTTTGTTGATGACTCTGTCAAAAAGCAGAAGATGCATATTATGGGGATACCTGTACTGGGAACACGGACTGATATTCCGCGCATTGTAAAGGGCCATAATATTGACGAAGTAATTATTGCCATGCCTTCAGCTTCAGGGGAAACGGTAAAGGCAATAATAAAAATCTGTGAGAAGACCGGGGTAGATCTGAAGATTATGCCCGGGGTTTTTAATGTTCTGAGCGGGAGTGTTGATACAACGGCAATTCGCCAAGTCCAGGTAGAGGATTTATTGGGGCGTGATCCGGTTGCAGTTGATCTTCAGCAAGTTGCCGGGTATTTGACCGGGGCGACGGTAATGGTTACCGGCGGAGGCGGTTCAATTGGCTCAGAAATTTGTCGCCAGGTGATCAAGTTTAATCCATTCAAGCTTGTGATTGTCGGACAGGGAGAGAACAGTGTTTTTGATATTGAACAGGAACTGCATACAGGTTATCCTAGCCTGAATGTTGCTACTGAGATAATGGATATCAAAGACCGGGACAAAGTACAGCTTGTTTTCCAAAAGTATAATCCTGGAGTAGTTTTTCATGCTGCGGCCCATAAGCATGTGCCGTTAATGGAACGCAACCCGGAAGAAGCGCTTAAGAACAATATCGTAGGAACGTATAATTTAGCCGAAGCGGCTGATGCTTTTAAAGTAAAGACTTTTGTTTTAATCTCTACTGATAAAGCCGTGAACCCGACGAGCTTTATGGGGGCAACCAAACGGGTGGCAGAGATGATTATCCAAAGCCTGGATAAGCGGTCGGCCACACGATTTGTAGCAGTGCGTTTTGGCAATGTCCTGGGAAGCCGCGGGAGTGTAATTCCCACGTTCAAACGCCAAATTAGCAGAGGCGGGCCGGTAACAGTTACCCATCCGGACATGATCAGATATTTTATGACCATTCCTGAAGCTTCCCAATTGGTTATTCAAGCGGGATCTATGGCCCAGGGGGGAGAAATCTTTATTCTGGATATGGGGAATCCGGTTAAGATTGTTGACCTGGCCAGGGATCTGATTAAATTGTCGGGTTTTGAACCTGATGTGGATATCCCCATCAAGTTTACCGGGATTCGTCCGGGTGAAAAATTATATGAAGAATTATTAACTGCTGAGGAAGGGACTAGCCATACAAAACATACCCGGATTTTTGTCGCTAAACCTAATGATCTTGACAATGCCAGGATTGCCCAAATAATTCAGGTAATCCGTGAACATGGTTCTTATCTGACAAGGGAAGAGATTATTCAACTCTTACAGACTGTTATTCCGGAGTTTCGAAAATTGACAGCCCCAAAGGCAGTATCTAATTGATTAAGGGGGAAAAATGGATGATGACTGTCAGGCAGGTCATTAGTGATGACGATGTCTTAGCCCAAACTCTTCTGAATAAAGTAAAGAAGCACCAGGCTCAGGTAGGAGTAATCGGTTTAGGATATGTTGGGCTGCCGTTGGCTGTAGAAAAAGCTAAAGTAGGCTTTCCTGTTCTTGGTTTTGATGTCAATCCCCAACGGGTTGCCCAGGTTAACGCCGGTGCTAACTATATAGGTGATGTTAATGATCAGGAACTGGAGGATTTAGTCAAGCGGGAAGCTATTTTGGCAACTACGGATTTTTCCCGTCTGGCCGACTGTGACATTATAATTATCTGTGTGCCAACTCCCCTGACAATTACCCGGGACCCGGATATTTCTTACATTAAATCTTCCGCAGAACAAATCGCCAGGTACATGCGGCCGGGACAGCTTATTACCCTGGAAAGTACTACTTATCCCGGCACAACCCAGGAGGTTATCCTTCCTTTGTTGGAAAAAGGGGGGCTGAAGGTAGGAACGGACTTTTTCCTGGCTTTTTCCCCCGAACGTGTTGATCCGGGCAATAAACGTTTTACAACCAGGAACACTTCGAAGGTGGTCGGCGGTGTCACTCCTGCTTGTTTAGAGATCTCGTATACCCTTTATGCTCAAACCATTCTAAATGTAGTTCCGGTTTCTTCTCCAGCGGCAGCCGAACTGACTAAGGTTTTTGAGAATACATATCGGGCAGTCAATATAGCTATGGTTAACGAACTGATGTTATTGTGTGACCGGATGGGTTTGGATATCTGGGAGGTTGTAGAAGCCGCCGGTACAAAACCCTTTGGGATCCAGACATTTTATCCCGGACCGGGTGTAGGCGGACACTGCATACCGATAGATCCTTTTTATTTGACCTGGAAAGCCCGTCAATATGATTTCCATACCCGTTTTATCGAGTTAGCCGGGGAAGTCAATGTAGAAGTTTCTTACTATGTAATTAATAAGGTTACCCGTGCGCTTAATGAGGTTAACAAAAGCCTTAAAGACTCCAATATTTTTGTGCTTGGAGTTGCTTATAAGAAAGATATTGACGATGTCCGCGAATCTCCGGCCCTGAAAATAATGGAGTTGCTGAAAAAGAACGGAGCCTTGATTAAATATCATGATCCCTATATTCCCGGAATTGAACCTCACGGCGGTATTACCTTTAGTTTAACCAGTCAGGAAATGACTAATGAGGAATTAGCGGCGGCTGATTGCGTGCTTATTTTAACCGATCATAGTGCTGTAGATTATGAGCGGGTTGTTGAAAAGGCAAAGCTGATTATTGATACTCGTAACGCAACTAAAGATGTTGGGCAAAACCGGGAGAAAATTGTTAAAATCTAAGAGGAATCGCCAGATTCCTTTTTGGTTTCAAATATTTAGATATCTCAAATTAAGAGGCGAAAGATGAAACTTGTACAGATGATTAAAGCCTATTATGGTTTGGTTTTTGATAAAACTGATTATTGGCATCCGGAGATGCAGGTTAACAGGAATTTAGCTTTGCCTGAGGATTCACCAGGTAAATATCCCGTGGATATTTCTGCAAAGGCTTGCTATCCGGGCACTTTTGATGAACAGGATATCCCTTTAGTCTTACTGGACGGGGAACTGCGTTATGTTCCGGTAACGATTGCCCAATATGCTCTGGGAAATTATGATCAATATCTGACAACCGGGCAAGCTGAGTCTAAGGAAAAGCTGATTCGGTGCGCTGACTGGTTTGTGGAGAACCTGGTTGAGCATTGTAATGGTGTTTGGGGATGGGAGCATACCTATGACAATCAGCTTTATAATTTAAAAAAACCCTGGTTATCAGCCTTAGCTCAGGGACAGGCCCTTTCGGTACTTGCCAGGGCTTACCGGGAGATAAACAAGAGTAGTTATCTGAAAACGGGGATTAAGGCTTTAAAGGCTTTTTATGTTCCGGTTGCAGCCGGGGGACTGGTTGCCAGGTTGGCCGGCGGAGATTTTTTTGAGGAATATCCCTCGGAGATTCCTTCCTTTGTACTTAACGGTTTTATCTTTGCTCTTTGGGGCTTGCGGGATTTTTATTTTGTCAGTTCAAATTCCGAAGCAAAAGAAAGATATCAGACAGGTTTAAAAACACTGCGAAATCATCTTTCCGGATATAATATTGGTTGGCTCGCCTGGTCCCGTTATGATCTTTTTCCTTTCCGGGTGTCCAATATTGCCAGTATTTTTTATCATAAATTGCATATTCAACAATTATTGGCCCTCGGGCTATTGACTGATGATGGGTATTTTGAGAAACTGGCTGCAGCCTGGCAGAGGTCAAGCAAGAATCCGCTGGTTTATTTACTGGCAACAGGGTATAAGATTATTCATAAATTATCAGTACGTCGGCAAAGTTACTATGTACCAAGCATAAAATAACAATTTATAATGCATCATTCATAATTTATAATTATGAATTAAATATTAACGGGGGATTGAATTGAAGAAGGTCTTGGTAATTGCCTACTTTTTTCCGCCTTTAGGTGGAAGCGGTGTTCAACGGACACTTAAATTTGTAAAATATCTGCCTGAATTTGAGATTCGGCCGATTATCAGCACTGTTAAACATGGCCATAATTTTGCTTATGATGAGAGTTTATTAAAGGAGATTCCTAAGATAGCCAGGGTTTTTCGTTCTGATAGCCTGGAAACACTATGGCTGCGCCGGATTATTGAGAAGGCAGCCGGTTTTCGGCGGCAGAAGGTAAGAGAAATCCCGACCCAGGTTGGACAAGGTGACAGGCAACAGGAAATCCAGGGAAAATCTTTCAAACAACGTGTTTTTGATTTCATAGATAATTATTTGTTTATTCCAGATTCCAAAATGAGATGGCTGCCTTGTGGTTTTTTAACTTCGTTAAAAGTTGCCCGGAAGGAAAAAGTTGATTTTATACTTTCCTCTTCCTATCCCTATACCGTACATATTATTGCCTTGTTGGTAAATAAGTTTTATCGGCGACCTTGGATTGCCGATTTCCGTGATCCTTGGGTAGGAAACAAAGCAATGGCCAAGGATATAGCCTTTCGCCGCAAACTTGATATTTGGCTGGAACGTAAAGTCGTGGAAAAGGCTGCCTATATTATTAACGTTGCTCCGCCGATTACTGAGATGTATAAGCAGCGTTATCCTGAGTTTGCCGGGAAAATGATTACTATTACAAACGGTTTTGATGAGCAGGACTTCAGATCGCTTAGTCCGGTTCATCAGGAAAAGTTCACTCTGATCTACACCGGGATAATTAATGAGATCAACTATGATATAGCAACGTTTGTCAGGGGAGTCGCGGATTTTCTCAAGGAGAAACCCGCAGCACGGACAAACTTCCAATGCCTTTTTATCGGTTACATTCCACCAGCGGTTATTGAGATTTTTGTTCAACATAATATTCGGGATATCCTGGTTACCCTGCCTTATCTGGAACACCGGGAGTGTCTGAATTATCTTGCCGGGGCTCACTTGCAATTCCTGACTTTTGGGCAGGAGCTGGATAATGCCTATAGCGGAAAACTGTTTGACTATATTGGTTCAGGGAAACCTGTTTTGGCTTTGCTGCCTCAGGGTGTTGCCGCTGAATTAATCAGGGAAAAGCAAATTGGAACCGTAATATCATTGGGTCATTGGGAAGAGGTTAGCAAGGGGATAGGTAAGTATTATCAGGAATGGCTGGAAGGACGAGCCGTTAACCATGAATCTGCAAGTAAGTGCAGAGAATTCAGCCGGATTAATCTAACTGCCCGCTTAGCCGATTTGTTTTCTAAGATGGATACTTAAAAGGAGTCTGATAATGCGTATTCTTATGCTTACCCAGTATTTTCCCCCTGAAACAGGGGCTGCTCAGGTTCGCCTTTTTGAAGTAGCCAAAGCTATCAAGGCCCAGGGTCATCAAATAGAAATAGTTACAGCTTTCCCCAATTATCCTACCGGGGTGATTCCTCCGGAATACCGCGGTAAATTTTTTATGAAGGATCTGCTGGAGGATATTCCTTTATATAGGACCTGGATCTATCCAGTGCAGCGGGGGCGCTTCTGGAAACGCCTTCTGAATTACTTTTCTTTTGTTCTGTCTGCCTGTTATGGAATAATGAAAGCCGGCCCGGCGGATTATATTTTTGTCGAATCACCGCCAATTTTTATTGGCTTTACAATGTTTTTTGCCCGTTGGGTGAAAAGGGCCGGAATTATTCTTAACATCTCCGATCTTTGGCCAGAATCGGCTGTTTCTCTCGGCTTAATAAAGAACAAGTTTCTTATTCAATTAACCTCTGGTCTGGAGATGCAGATGTATAAAGTTGCCTGGCGGATATCTGCCCAAACAGAAGGAATTATGCAAACCTTAGTTCAGAGAGGTATTCCTGCCGGAAAGCTGGTCTTCTTGCCAAATGGGGTAGATCCAGATCTTTTCACACCGGGCCCCCCGGAACTGGAACTCGTAGAAAGCCTGAAGCTGCAGAATAAAAATGTTGTTCTGTATGCCGGAACGATAGGCTATGCTGCAGGTTTGGAGGTTGCTTTGCAGGCTGCGGAGAAACTGCGGGCTAATCCCGGGGTTATTTTCCTGATTGTCGGGGATGGAACTGAGAAGCCCCGGTTACAAAGCCTGGCAGCAGAAATGGAATTGCCTAATGTCTGCTGGCTGCCTTTTCAACCTTTAAAAGAAATTGTCCGCTATTATAATCTGGCAGCCTTGAGCCTGGTGACCCTGCGCCGCTATAAATTGGCTGAGGGAGTAAGGCCATCAAAGCTTTTTCCGGGCTTGGCCAGTGCCAAACCGGTTGTTTATGTTGGTGAAGGAGAAGGGGCACGGATTATGGCCGAAAGCGGAGGGGGAGTAGTAATCCCGCCGGAAGATCCCGGGCTGTTGGCTAAAACAATCCTGGAGCTTATCGCTAATCCTCAGCAATGCCGGGAGATGGGTCAGAAGGGACGTAATTATGTAATCGAGAACTATACCTGGCGAGTTTTGGTTGCCAAGTGGCTGGAGGATTTGAATATTTAATATTAAGAAATGTAGCTTAAGCCGCAAGGGCCGGAAGCTGTGTTGTAAAAGTATTAAACATGTAGTAAACTGTTGAACGAAAATACATAAATCGGTAACGAAGTCATTCTAAAATGAATATTTTAGGGGAATCAGTGCGATTCCCTTTTCTACCATGAGCAAGATTTCTTATTTAAATAATTATGAAATGGAGAAAGATATAATGCTGAATAACAAGCGAATGTGCTTCGGAATTATTGGTTGTGGGCGAATTGCGCCTAAACATGCCGAATCTATCATGGCCCAGGAAGAAGCTGAACTGGTTGCTGTTTGCGATATTATCCCCGAACGGGTTCGGGATTTTGCTGAAAGATATTCTGCGGTTCCTTACGAAGATTATCGCCGCTTGCTGGAACGCAAGGATTTGGATATTGTAACAATTGCCACTTCCAGCGACCTGCATGCTGAAATAGGTTGTGCAGCGGCTCAAGCAGGAAAACATGTTATGGTTGAAAAGCCGATGGCGATGAACTTGAGAAGTGCCGACCAATTAATTGCTGCTTGTCGGGAGGCGGGAGTCAAGTTAGCAGTAATCCATCAGAACCGTTTTAATAAATCTGTAAAACTTTTACGGAAAGCGATCGAAGATGGCCGTTTTGGCAAGCTTACCCATGGCCAGGCGACAATCCGCTGGAATCGGGATGATAATTATTACGCCCAGGCGCCCTGGCGAGGGACAAAGCTTAAAGACGGTGGCGTTTTAATGAATCAATCTATTCATAATATTGATCTTTTGCAATGGATGTTTGGTCCGGTAGATTCAATATTTGGCTATACGGAAACCAATCTGCGCCAGATAGAAATGGAAGATGTCGGTACAGCAGTTCTGCGGTTTAAGAACGGGGCGCTTGGCTTAATTGAGGCGTCCTCCACAATATATCCCCAAAATATAGAAGAGACTTTGAACGTTTTTGGGGCGACGGGTTCCGTTATTATCGGCGGGATCGCAGTCAATCGGATTGAAGTCTGGGAATTTCCCGATTCTGAGGCTGAAAAGCGGGAGATTTTTGCGGCCCAGGAGGGTGATCCTCCTACTGTTTACGGTTTTGGGCATCGGGAAATCATCCAGGATATGATCCAGGCAATTAAAGATGACAGATTGCCGGCGGTTCACGGAGAAGAGGGCCGGAAGGCTTTGGAAATTATTTTGGCTATTTACAGGTGTCAGCAGACCAAACAGCCCGTGGTATTGCCTTTAGAATTATGAATTATTGAAGAGGTTAGAGTAATTATGCAAAGAATTACTAATACTGTTATATGCGAAAGTGCTCAAATCCCCTCAAGTGCCCTTCTCGGTCCTTTCTGTGTTGTTGCTGAAAATGTAATTTTGGGTGAAAGGGTTATCCTTGGGGCAGGCTGTGTTTTGGCGGCAGGGGTAAGGCTCGGGGATAATTGTAAATTAGGTAATTATGTAACCCTTGGCCAGGATGTCAAGCTTGGCTCAGACGTTCAAATTGGAGATCATACGACAGTATATTCTCAGGCTTTTATAGGAAAGGACTGTTTTATTGGCAGCAATTCCTCAGTGGGCAGATATCCCCGGCCTGCTGTTACCAGTACAGTAAAAATCCAGTCAGATCTTCCGGCCTTACAACTGGGAGAGGGCAGTACGGTTGGCTGTTCAGCTGTCCTTTATGCCGGCTCAACCTATGCGGAACAAGTTTTTGTTGGAGACCGGGCCGTTGTACGTGAATGCTGTTTAATTGGCAGGAACGTAATCATAGGCAGCGGAGTAACTGTGGAGAATGATACCAGTATAGGTGCTTATACCAAGGTTCAAACCGGATCCTATGTAACCGCTTATATGGAAATTGAAGAAAGGGTTTTTATTGCCCCTATGGTAACCACAACCAATGATAATTTTATGGGTCGGACAGAAAAACGTTTTAAATTGGTTAAGGGACCGACCATTTGCCGGGGTGCCCGGGTTGGTGGAGGATCAATCCTTTTGCCCGGGGTTAAAGTTGCTGCAGAAACATTTGTAGCTGCCGGGGCTTTAGTTACCAAAGATACGGTTCCCAGGCAGGTAATCAAAGGTTTCCCGGCCAAGGAGATCAGAGAAGTTCCCCAGGAAGAATTGTTAGCCCCCGATGCTTGCTTGAAAAATAAAAATTTCCCGGAATAGAAAGGCTGGTTCAAGATGAGTATTCCTCTGTTAGATTTAAAGGCTCAATACTTAACAATAAAAGCTGAGATTAATCAGGCAGTTTCAAGGGTGCTTGATTCCTGTAGATTTATTCTGGGACCGGAAATGAAAGCCCTGGAAGAAGAAATTGCTCTTTATTGCGGAACTAATGAGGCAGTTGCGGTAGGTAATGGAACAGATGCTTTGATCCTGACCCTGAAAGCATTGGGCATAGGTCCCGGTGATGAGGTGATTACTACTCCGTTTACTTTTTTTGCTTCAGCGGAAACAATAGCCCAGGTTGGGGCAACTCCGGTATTTGCAGATATAGATCCTGTTACTCTCAATCTGGATCTGGATAAGCTGGACGCCAAGATTACACTCCGGACCAGGGCTATCATTCCTGTACATATATTCGGACAGATGGTTGACGTCGAACGGATAATGGAAATTGCCTCCCGTCATGACCTGAAAGTAATTGAAGATGCAGCTCAGGCTATTGGCGCAGAATACAAAGGAAAAAAGGCCGGTTCGCTGGGGCATGCCGGGACATTCAGTTTTTTTCCAACCAAAAACCTGGGGGCTTACGGTGACGGCGGGATGATTGTAACCAATGACGAGCACTTGGCAGCTGAACTGCGAATGCTGCGCTTTCACGGGTGCCGGATAAAGTATTACCACGAAAAAGCAGGTTATAATAGTCGCCTTGATGAGATTCAGGCAGCAATTTTACGGGTTAAATTCCGCTATCTTGACCAATGGAACGAGGCCCGAAGAGAGAAGGCCGGTCTATATGACCGGCTATTGCAGAGCTTGCCGCTGACTTTACCTGGCCAGGATCCTTATGCAAAACAGATCTATCATCTGTATGTTCTGCGCTCGAAAAAAAGGGATAATATTATAAAATATCTTTCGGCAGCAGGAGTTGCCACAGGCATTTATTATCCGCTGCCCCTGCATCTTCAACGTGCCTTCAGGGATCTGGGTTATAAGGAAGGAGATTTACCTGTAGCGGAACAAGCCTGTAAAGAGGCTTTGGCCATTCCGTGTTACCCGGAGTTGACGAAGGTTCAGCAAAAAGAAATTGCCGCCTTGCTGATTGAATTCCTCAGTTAAAAAGGAGTTCAGTCAAAGCTAAAGAGATTTACTAGTGAGGGAGAAAGAATGGAAGTGTCTTTTAAAGACAAAAAGTTGGTCTACAGCCTTGTTTATGGCTTGTTTATAATTGTGAACATCGCTCTCAATCCCAACCTGGTGGTTTTGAATATGTATGCTTTACTGCTGGGCTTGTTTATTATTTATAATTTAAAATGGGAATCCCGCACGGAATTACTATATTATTTTGTTTTACTTTTTTCCGTAATGGATTACGCTTTTAACTTACCTTTATTGGGTCGTTTCAACATCTATTACCTGCATATTGCTCTCTTTATTTTAACTATCATTATCTTTAGCGGCTTTATCAGGAGCGGATACCTTTGGCAGCCGAAGTTACTGGTAAAGAATAAATATATTTTGTTCCTGACTATTTTTATTGGTTATATGTTTTTATCCCTTACGTGGGTTAGCAGTCAGGGTACGGCTATTAAATATCTGCTTAACTATCTGATTATGATCTGCTATTTAATTGCAGTTTATTATTTCAATCCCAACAGGACGAAGCTAATGGAGACTATCAAGTTATTATTTACATGTGCCGTGTTTGTCTTGTTGATTGGTTGTTTTGAAATCATGGGTATTCGAATACCTGTCCGTAATATTTTTACGGATAGTGGCTGGTATTCTATCGGGGTAGATTATTTAAAAACTATCCCTACAGTATTTTTTTACAATCCGAATAATTATGCCGTTTACCTGATAATGTTGATGGCTTTTTGCATCCCGGGTATTATCTTTGCCAGGAACCTTCGTTTGAAGGTCTTGCTCATAGTGATGCAGGTTGTCTGCCTGCTTAACTTGATCTTTACAACATCACGGACTGCCTGGTTCACCATGTTTTTAACGATTGTTGGTTTTGTCCTTTTCTTTGCTTTCTTCAAAGAAAGATACAAAGCGATTAAGGCTGCAAAAGTTGGAATCATAACCTTGCTGATCTTCTATGCTTTATCTTTCGTACCGGCGCTGGATGTTTATTACGGTAAATTTAATGATACACCGCTTCTTAATTTCCTGAGTTTACATGCCAACAAGACTGATCTTCCCCTCTTTACTCTTAATGAGTCCGGTTCAGCCAATGATCGTTATACGATTATTGTTGATGTCATCAAAGGAGTTACCCAGGAAGGGCACTGGCAGGGTTTTGGGGTAAATAACACCTCCTTGTATTTAGCGGAACTCAATAACACTCATGGGTTTTTCAATGTTCACAGTCTCTGGTTTGAAATCCTGGGGGATTTCGGGATCCTGATTTTTTTCTATTTAATATATATTTATCTTAGTCTTCTTTGGGATTTGCTTAAATTCTATCGTCTCAGTATTAAGGAAAACGAATTCGGTCCGGAAGCTTATTTAAGTGTAAGTCTTATAGCCGCCTTAGGTGGATTTATTTTAACTTCTTTTGCTCCGAGTTCAGTGATTAGCTTTTCCCAGATGTGGTTATTATTTGCTTTAGCAGCTACATTAATAACCAGGCCGGAATCATTTATAGAAGTCGGGAGTCAGAAGTAGATTCCCCTACCGAAGTCCCGGTGTTCAGCTTAAGCTGAACGAGTTCACTATAACATCATGATATGATGGCGATTACCGGAAACCGGGATCGCTGCTAAGGATGGAACAGAAGTGCGCATACTAGTTTTAACCGGTTGGTATCCGAACAGCAGGAATACTATTAAAGGGGTATTTGTTAAGGAACAAGTTTTAGCACTCCATGAGGCAGGTCTTGATCTTGTAGTCTATTATCCGTTTGATGAGGAGATTGGTTCGGGGAAAATTGTGGCTGAATTTACGAATGATATTTGGACTTATCGGGCCAATACCTATACTGCCAGGAATCCTTATTTGGCAAGGATAGCCGGTTATTATCGTGCTCTTCGTCACTTAAAGCAGATTATGGCTAAACATCAGTCAGACTTGATTCATGTCCATGTGGGTTATCCAACTGCAATCATCGCTTGCCTGTTTGCTTATAGATACCGGATTCCTTATATAATTACCGAACACATGTCATACTTACAAGATTATGTTAACAAATGGCAGCATAGAAAGCTCTTGAAATCAGCCTTTGAAAAAGCGGCACTGGTTCTACCGGTAAGTCGTTCTTTAGAAGAGCAGATTCGGGCTTTCGGCTGGAACACTTCCTTGCAGGTAGTGCCTAACTTTGTTAATACCGACTTATTTCAATTGAGCGAAGATCAACCTCACTTTGAGGAGCTGAAAATTCTTTTTGTCGGAGGAATGGAAGAAACCAAAATTAAAGGGTTGGATTTTTTATTGCCGGCTTTTGCCCGGGTAGTTAAGAAAACACCTCGGAAAATCCAGCTTCAATTGGTTGGTGATGGTTCCCGGCGACAAGATTATCAAAAGCTGACTGAGGAACTGGGCATTTCAGAATACTGTACCTTTTATGGGCAAATCGAGCATCGCTCAATGCCCGGATTATACAGGCAAAGCGATTTTTTAGTTCTGTCTTCTTTAAAAGAAACTTTTGGCTGCGTGTTAATTGAAGCTATGGCTTGCGGAAAGCCGGTATTGGCAACCGCGTGCGGCGGACCGGAGGATATTGTGAATGAAAAAGTGGGGATGCTTGTGCAACCGGGGAATGTTAAGGCTTTGGTTCAGGGTTTGCTTTGTATGATCAAGTCCCTGCCTGATTTTCAAGCGCGGGAAATCAGGCAATATGCCCTGAAAAAGTATAGCCGGGCTGTGCTCGCGCAAACAATGCAAGAGATTTATCAGGGCTTACAAGGGAGTACGTAATTATGGGTTTCACCAAGTCAGTTACGATAACTTTTTTCAGTAATACATTCTTATTTTTTTTATCGATTATCTCCACAACAATTCTGGCCCGCCTGCTTGGCCCTGAAGGCAAAGGAGTATATGATGTAGCCAGTAATTTATTGACTTTTGCTACTTTGTTTTTGGGATTTGGTTTAGCTTCTTCCAACATTTATTTCTTAGGAAAGAATCGGGAACACCTGGAGGAAATCATCGGGAATAATATCTTGCTGACTTGCTTGGGTATTATTCCTTTGATTCCTTTCTATTTCTTAAACGCTCATTACCAGTTTCAATTTTTAAGAAGTGTCACCAATATTCAGATCCTGATTGTGCTGCTTACAGTTCCCTTTATCAATTATAAATCTGCGATGATTAATGTCATGCTGGGTTTGCAAAATGTTGTCGAATATAATCGGCTGAACATCATTGATAAAGTTCTTAATGTAATTTTACTGGTTATCTTTATCTTTACTCTGGTTTCGCCTTCATCAGCTCTTTTAGCCACTTTGGTCGGTACGATTTTACTGATCATTTGGATAGATTATATTTTGCTGATTCGAGTAAAAAAGCTTCCCCGTCTGAACTTTTCCCTGATGCGGAAGATGTTGGGTTATGGGTTCAAAGCTCAATTAGGAAATATTGTTCAGAAACTAAACTACCGCCTGGATATCTTTATTGTCAGTTATTTCCTACCGATCGGGCAGGTCGGAATTTACGGAATCGCTGTAGTTATGGCCGAAACTCTCTGGGGTATATCCGGAAGTATTGCCACCATAGTTTTCCCTATTATTTCCTCAGCGCAGGATAAAAAAGAGATGCATATTTTTACTAATCAGGTAACCAGGATCAGTTTTACCTTAATTGTTTGTTGTTCCCTGATCCTGGTTTTGCTGAACAGGTCTTTAATCACCCCTTTCATTGAACTTTGGTTTGGCAGTGGCTTTACGACAGCTGCAGTAGCCTTAGTGTTACTATTGCCAGGAGTCAGCATCTTTTCAATTTCCAATATTCTGGCAAATTATCTGGCCGGGGTAGGACTTGTAGTCAAGAACATCTACTCGTCAATTGTATCCGCAATTATCACAGTTGCTTTTGATATAATTCTGATACCCCGCTTCGGAATTAACGGTGCTGCAATAGCCAGCAGCCTTTCTTACATAGCATTTACGCTGGCAACTTTGATTTTTTATATAAAATATACTCACTGTCGCTGGCAAGATGTTTTATTGTTAAAAAGAACAGATCTGGTTCTGATCAAAACTGCTTTAAGCCAGAGGTTTAAGAAGACCTAAATAACGACATTTATCAGTGCCGGGCAGAAAGCGGTATCCGCTATAAATGATCTTGAAAGGATGGGCTAAGTGAGTGAGGATATGTTTTCTTGGTGATGCAGGAAGTATTCACTTGCAACGTTGGATAAGTTATTTTATTAAGGCAGGGCATCAGGTTGATATTATTTCTTTTAACCCCTGCCCGATTGAAGGACCGACTGTGTATTTATTGGCTAACGGGCACAGCGGACGCCTTGCTTATATCTGGAGCATGTTTAAAATACGAAGACTTTTAAACATGCTCCAGCCTGATTTGCTGCATGCTCATTATGCTACCAGCTTTGGGCTTTTGGCTATCTTAAGCGGTTTTCATCCTTTGGTTGTTTCTGCCTGGGGATCAGATATCCTGATAGCACCCCAGCAATCATTTTTACTTCGCTTGATAGTCGAGCAGGTATTAAAAAAAGCCGATGCCCTGACTTCTGATTCATCCTATATGTCCGGCCGGATGAGCGAACTATTGAAGGGACAGGATAAGATTCTTAAAACCGTGACTATGGGGGTTTCCCGGGAATGGTTTTCCAGTATTCCCGCTGCTTCCAAACATGACTTGCAAATTCTTAGTTTGCGAGGGCATCAGGTTGTATATAATATTGATATAATCCTGCGCTCAATGGTAGAGGTCCTGAAGGCTGTACCTGAGGCTTCTTTAATAGTAGCAGGAGAGGGCCCTGAAACAAAAGCGCTTAAAGCCTTAGCCAAGTCCCTGGGCATTTTAGGAAACGTAAACTTTGTGGGGCAGCTTCCTCATGCCCAGGTACAGGAATATCTTAATCAATCTTCAATTTCGGTAAGTGTACCTACCTCAGATGCTACCGCAGTATCACTTCTGGAGACTATGGCTTGTGGTTCCTTTCCGGTCGTATCTGATTTGCCTGCCAATCGGGAGTGGGTGGAAGATGGTCGTAACGGCTTAATTGTAAGGATCAGGGATGAGGCTGATTTAGCAAGGGCTTTGATCCGAAGTTTACAGGATAAGGTTTTGCGTCAGGATGCAATTGAATTAAACCATCAGAAGATTTGGGCTAAGGCTATTTGGGAAAACAATATGGCAGAGATAGAGAATTTGTACAGGGAACTCCAGCATAAAGCTGTCCAGCTATCTGCCGGTAAACAAGTTTCCAAAAGGTTATGCCTGATGGCTAATGCTGCCAGTTCACATACAGAAAAATGGGCGACTGAATTAGCCAGGCGCGGTTGGAATGTGCATATTATCAGTTTTCTTCCGGCAGAGATTTCCAATGTAGAGGTGTACGTTGTTCCCCGTTTATTAGCCGGGAGAACAGAGTTTGTTTTTATGCGGCATCGTTGGGTAATTGAAACCGTCAGGAATCTGCAGCCGGATATTGTGCATGTTCATTATGCGACGAGTTTTGGATTTCTGGGAGCAGTCGCTGAGGTGCATCCCCTGATTATTTCCGCCTGGGGGAGTGATATATTTTCTTTTCCCAAGGTTTCATTTTTACATAGATATCTCTTAGAGCAGATCTTAAATAAGGCTGATGTGCTCTGTTCTACCAGCCGGGTGATGGCTGCAGAGATGCAGGAATATCTTAATCCGAAGCGAAAAATTGAAGTGATCCCTTTCGGGGTAGATATTGAAAGGTTTTCTCCCCCTCCGGAAAGGGCGAGCCTGAGCTCAGCTGTTCCGGTTGTTTTTGGAGTAGCTAAATATTTGCAGCCGGTTTACGGATTGGATATACTGATCAGGGCTTTCGCCCTATTGGAAAAACGTTGTCCCGGGAGGGCGCTTTTGCGCATAGCCGGTGACGGATCGGAGAAAAAAAAGCTCCGGAAGCTGGCGGTCGGCTTAGGAATCGCTCATTTGGTGGAATGGTTAGGCAGTATTCCCAATTTTGAAGTTGCTGCTTTGTATAAGAGCCTGGATGTGGTTGTAGTTCCTTCGCGGCAGGAGAGTTTTGGGGTTACGGCAGTCGAAGGATCAGCTTGTGGTTGTCCGATCATTGCCAGCTGTGTTGGCGGCTTGCCGGAAGTAGTTATTGACCGGGAAACAGGACTTCTGATACCTCCCGAGGATATTGAGGAATTATGTACAGCTATGGAATTTATGATTGCTAATCCTGAAAAAAGGCGACTGATGGGCAAGGCAGGGAGAAAAATGGTAATTGACCATTATGATTGGCAAAGGAATGTTACTCAAATGGAAGAAGTATATTGCAGATGCTTGAGTAAGGAGCCGGAAATCCGAAGATGAGATTAAGTTAATGAATATTTCATCAGGATACAGTAATAATACTGGTTACGAATTGGATGTACGAAGGGGGTATCGAGTAATGCTACGTAAGGAATTCTTACCTTATGCTGTACCGCTTATTGAAGATGATGATATTGCTGAGGTGGTGGACAGCCTGAAATCAAAC
Source organism: Desulfitobacteriaceae bacterium (assembly GCA_028704155.1). GTDB lineage: Bacteria > Bacillota > Desulfitobacteriia > Desulfitobacteriales > Desulfitobacteriaceae > UBA2264. The sequence continues at coordinate 1,989 of JAQVLN010000017.1, read as the reverse complement.
TGGGTAACCAGGGGGCCTAAAACAATGGAGTTCGAACAGCGTTTTGCAGAATACGTGGGCGCTGAATATGCTATTGCAGTGAGTTCCTGTACTGCGGCACTTCATTTATCCCTGCTGGCTGCCGGAGTTGGTCCGGGGGATGAAGTAATTACTACTCCGATGACATTTGTAGCTTCAGCTAATATTGTGCTTCATACAGGGGCTAAACCTGTTTTTGCAGATATAGATCCTTTAACTATGAATATTGATCCCGCCAAGCTCCGCGAGAAGATAACTCCCCGGACAAAAGCGCTGATTCCTGTGCATATAGCCGGGCATCCTGTGGAGCTGGACGAGATTATGACAATCGCCAGGGAAAACAAACTGTTTGTTTTGGAGGATGCGGCACATGCCGTCTATACTCAATATAAAGGGAAAATGATTGGTTCCATAGGTAATGCCACTGCGTTTTCCTTCTATGCCACGAAAAACCTGGTGACAGGGGAAGGTGGCATGGTTACTACTGATGATGAGGTCTTAGCAGATAAGATTAGAGTAATGAGTATTCATGGGATGAGCCGTGATGCCTGGAATCGTTATAATGTATCAGGTTCCTGGTTTTATGAAATCCTCTATCCCGGCTTTAAAAACAATATGACAGACATTCAGGCCGCACTTGGGCTGACCCAGCTTGCCAAGTTAGAGCGTATGCAGGGTGCAAGAAGAGAAATTGCCCAAATTTACAATTCGGAATTCGGCAAAATGCCTGAATTGGAAATTCCGCCGGAGTTGGAGTATGCTCGTCATGCCTGGCATTTATATATCATTAAATTAAATTTGGAAAGGCTTATGATAGACAGAGCCCGGTTTATCGAAGAACTTAAATCTGAAAATATCGGGACCAGTGTTCATTTTATACCTGTTCATTTACATCCTTATTACCGGGATACCTTCGGTTATCAAAGTGGGGATTATCCGCAGGCAGAAGCGGTTTATGAGCGGATCATCTCACTGCCATTATATCCCAGAATGAGTAAGGGGGATGTGCAGGATGTAATTGAAGCTGTAAAGCGTGTTATTGAGAGGTTCAGAAAGTGAATAAATAACCCAAAAGGAGATAGCGGAATGACTCGGGATACTGTTGCTTCAAAACAATCCAGCCGTCCGAAAGACCAGGAAATCTGCCGGAGCAGGCAGGGGCAGCGCCTGTTGAAAAGGTTGTTGGATGTAATAATCTCAAGTTTGCTGTTAGTGGTTATTTGGCCGCTTTGGCTGCTGATTGCCCTGTGGATAGTCTGGGATTCGCCGGGCCCTGTTTTGTTTCGGCAGACCCGGGTAGGTTTGGGCGGCAAACAATATGGAATTTTTAAGTTTCGAACCATGTTTGATAATGCAGACGCTCAGATGCAGGCTAAACTGGCGGGCCTGCAGAAGATCGACGATTTTGTTTTCCAGCAGAAGGATGATCCGCGTGTCACCAGAAGCGGGAGATTTTTGCGGAAGAGCAGTCTGGATGAACTTCCCCAGCTTATAAATATTTTGCTGGGCAATATGAGTATTGTCGGTCCCCGCCCGGAAGTGCCGGAGATTGTAAAACTTTATACTCCTGAGCAATCAAGACGTCTTAGTGTACCTCCGGGAGTAACAGGGTTAGCCCAAGTCAATGGCCGGAGTGAATTAACCTTAGGTCAAACCTTAGACTACGACCTGGAGTATGTTAATAAATGGAATCTAGGGTTGGATCTGAAGATAATTTGGGAGACTGTGCTTGTCGTCTTTAGCGGCAAGGGAGCATATTGATCAATGCTCCAGGCCTTATTGGTACTCGCTACTGTGAACTTGTGAATTATGAATTATTTGGGGGTGTATTAGGAGAATGCGGATGCGCAATAGAAACCAGATAAAGGCTGCTTGGCTGTTGGGAATTATCAGTTTGTTTTGGCTTGTTCCTTTTGGGACAAATGCTGCCGCCAATGTAAACCCACCGCTCAGTGTTATTAATATTAAGCT
>JAQVLN010000016.1 GCA_028704155.1 Desulfitobacteriaceae bacterium | reverse complement strand
ATAAGTTCCCGCATACGTTGCATATTAACCAAATAACAACGGTGAGAACGAAAAAAAATGTTGGAGTTAAAACGTAATTCCAGGTCGCGTAATGTAAAACGGGTTAAGTAGGATTCTTTGTGGGTTTTAACGTAAACATTGTCTTTATCGGTATAAATATAGACAATTTCATCGTGGCGTAAAAGAATAGTTTTGCCTCTTACTTCGACAGGTACAATTTCTAAAGGTTTTGCTGTTGTATTTGTTGTTTTATTTTTTAGCAGTGCTTTGGAGTTAGTCTTTGTTGGCGCAGGATTACCTCTGAATTTACGAACTTTAATGATGGCTTGTTCAAGTCGTTTGCCATGTACAGGTTTTAAAAGATAGTCTAAAGCATTTACATTAAATGCGGCACATGCATATTCTTCGTGAGCTGTGGTAAAGATGACTGAAGGAGGGTTGTCTTTTTCCTGGAGCTGTTTAGCCAGGTCAATACCGTTTAAACCGGGGATATCGATATCTAAAAATATGATTGAATAATCCAGATTATTGATTAGCTCCAAAGCTTCCAGGGCGTTTGTGGCTTCACCGACTACTTGAATATCATCAAAAGGTTGAAGTAAGTAACGAAGTTCTTTACGGGCTGGAAATTCATCGTCTACTAACAAGGTGCGTAGTACCAAAACCTGATCCCTCCTTTCAAATTTACTCACCTGAAGCAACGTGAACTATAAAAATGTGTAGTCTTTCTAATATTCTATCATATTATTAAAACCGCTGCATTTTCAATTAATATTGCGGTTTTTTATTTTTTGCCTTTTAGTATTATTTATCTGGACAAAGCATATTTATTAATAGATGTCAGTTGAGGATGAGCAAAGGAGTGAAAATGGTGTGCAAGAGAGTTATTTTAATTAGCCTGGTAATTTTGTTGAGTGGATTTTTAGTTGGTGGTTGCGGAACTTTGGATGCTTTGTTGCAAAAAAACAATGTGCAGGAAACTATTGGAAATTGGATTGGTGAAGAAACATCTAATGCTCCGGAGCAGGTTAATCAGGCAGAAGGGAAAACAGTTACTCTGTATTTTGCTGATTCAAGTGGAAAATATTTAATAGAAGAAGAACGAATGCTGCCGAAAACTCTTAGTGTAGCCAGAGAGACAGTTATTGAGTGGTTAAAAGGTCCGGCTGTTAAAGATAACTCAAGTCAAACCCTTGTTTCTCCGTCAACATCTTTGATAGATATATCTATTAAAGATGGTGTAGCAACAGTTGATTTAAGCAAGGAATTCTTAAAACCTTATCAGCAGATAACTCCTGAACTTGAAATATATGGACTGGTGAATACCTTGACTCAGTTTTCTACTGTCAGGGAAGTTTGCTTGAGAATTGAAGGGAAAACATTAAATAAGCTGGGAAATATTGAAACCAGACACCTTGTCAAGAAGCCGGAGCTAATTAAAAATCTGACTGAGGTTGGCTCTGCTTCTGGGAGTAATACCATTTCCGATTCCCCCAGTTCTATTAATCTTTTTGCTTTTCCGTCAGGTTCAATTTGAGTTTTTTAAGAGGAGGTTCAAGATGTCGGATGCAGCCTTAATCGAAAGTTTAGAGACAATGTTCAGACAGGTTAATACAGCCATATATAAATACGGCCGTTCAATTCTGGCGGGTATGCAGGTTTCGGCCCTTCAGTTTAATGCCTTGCTGACTTTAAAGGAATTCGGATCCTTAACAATGGGGGAATTGTCCAAACAGCTGTTTACAGCTTGCAGTACAGCGACAGATCTTGCAGATCGCCTGGAAAGGGCCGGATTTGTCGAACGGGTTCGCAGCCATCAAGACCGAAGAGTTGTAAGTGTAAATCTTTTGCCCAAAGGTGAGGGAATTGTAGATTTGGTTATTACAGAACGGCAGGTATTTCTGGGCGAGATTCTAAAACAATATACTGAACCTGAACAAATCAGCTTGCGAAATGCTTTAGAAATATTAACTAAACGTATTGAGAAGGCTGATTTGGCAATGCAATCCAAATAACTTTTTGATTAGGGGAAAGCCCTTGAATTTTTAAAAGGTTTTTTTCCTAACTAAGTCGAAGATACTATAGTAGCAGCGACATTATTGTTGATGTATTAGCCCTCACATTCCAGAAAATTTTCTCGAGTGAGGGTTTGATATTTAGGCAGATCAACTTCATTAAAGTTTGTGTTTTATTGAACAGTAAAATCAGCATATCATATGCTGAAGAGATAAGAGGCTGTTGGGAAAAAAGAAGGTGTTGTATTTGCAAGGTAATAAGCAACGCGTCCGGGTAATAGGGATGTTTGATTCCGGGGTCGGCGGGCTTACGGTAATGAAGGAGATTTTGGAAGCAATTCCGGAGGTAAGGGTTATTTATTTCGGGGATACGGCCCGGGTACCATATGGAAATCGTCAGCCGGAAGAGCTGATTGGTTTTGGTGAGGAAATAATTACTTTTTTGATTAGCCAGGGGGCTGAAGCAATAGTAGTGGCATGTAATACAAGTTCGGCAATTTCCTTGTCAGTTTTACAGGAACGTTTTGCTATTCCAATCTTAGGGCTCATTGAACCCGGAGCCCGTTTGGCGGTTAAAAAAACCTTGGGGGGCAAGATCGGTTTAATTGCGACAGAGGGGACTGTCCGTAGTAAAGCATACACTTTGGCTGTCAGCAAGGCCTTATCCAGAGGCCTAGTGCCTGCTGATCTGGTTCTTAGAGCAGCTTGGCAAAGAGGCGATCAGCCGATTTCACTTGTCAGGGCCCAGGCTTGCCCCTTATTTGTGCCTTTGGTAGAAGCAGGATTAGCTAATTCTGATGAAGCCGGGGGAATTGCCAGGACATATCTTAAGCCGTTGAAAAGAGCAGGCATAGATACTTTAATACTTGGTTGTACGCATTATCCCTATTTGTATCCGGTAATTCAGGATATTTTAGGGCAAGATGTAGTTCTGGTTGACCCGGCAGAAGGAGTTGTAACTGAATTGCAGAAACTGCTGGCTCAATTGGAAGTGCGTAATTTATCTCAAATTACAGGGAGTCAATGGCGGGTCCGCTATTTTGTCAGCGGTGATCCGGCCCTGTTTCGTCAGGTTGGCAATACTTTGCTTAAGCAAAGTATTGAGAATGTTCGGCAAATCTATTGGACAGAATAAGCTTGGCTGTGTTGCTTCTTTGATGATAAGGCTATACACTCAAACCTCTGGCTAAAACATTAATACCATACTACATCTTAGCCTTGGTGATTTACAGGTATTGCCCGAGGCGTTAAAAGGAGGGGTTGAAGTGGAACAGAAGACTCTGGTGCTGGGCGTGATAGGGGCTGATGTTCATGCTGTGGGGAACAGGATTTTGGCTTATGCTTTTTCTCAAGCCGGCTTTAAAGTTGTCAATATTGGAGTTTTATCAACCCAGGAGGAATTCATACAGGCGGCTGTAGAAACAGGTGCTGCTGCTATCCTGGTTTCTTCACTTTACGGACATGGGGAAATTGACTGTTGCGGTTTAAGGAAAAAATGTGGGGAAGCAGGAATTGGTGATATTTTGCTGTATGTGGGAGGAAATCTTGTTGTCGGAAAACAGGACTTCTCCTCAGTAGAAAAAGACTTTATTGAGATGGGTTATGACAGGGTATATCCACCGGGAACTATGCCGGAAAGGCCGATAGAAGATTTGCGTAAAGACCTGGGATTGATAGGTAATGGTGCTGAACTTTGTACATAAACTGGCTTGCAGCAGTGCTGGAGGCGGGCTTAAAATGATAGGAGGATAGGCTATGAAACTGACAGCTGCCAAGATGAATCAGGAAGAATTTGCCCGCCAACGTCAAGCGGTTTTAGGGCAGTGGGTGACAGGTCGGGAAGTTGATTTTTCTGAAGCTGTAGCTTATCATAAAGAGTTGCCGGAAAGTAAAATCTTTGCCCTGAAGTTACTGGAGGCCAAAAACAATGGCAGCACTTATGCCCAACCGCGGGCAGGTGTCGCCTTACTTAATGAACATCTGGAATTAATGCGCTATTTACAGGCTGAGGGCGAAGCAGATTTTTTACCAACCACTATTGACTCTTATACCAGGCAGAATCGTTATCCCGAGGCTCAGATAGGCATTGATGAAAGCAGGCGGGCCGGGCGTTCTATGCTGAATGGTTTTCCGGCGGTTAACCACGGAGTTGCTGCCTGCCGCCGGATTATCGAAAGCGTATCGGTTCCGGTTCAAATCCGTCATGGGACACCGGATGCCCGTTTATTGGCGGAAATTACGCTGGCCGGAGGATTTACAGCTTTTGAAGGGGGTGGGATATCCTACAATATTCCGTATGCCAAGGATGTTCCGCTGGAAAGTACGCTTAAATATTGGCAGTATGTTGACAGACTGGCAGGGTTATATGAGGAGGAGGGTATCAGGATTAATCGTGAGCCCTTTGGTCCTTTGACGGGAACACTGGTACCTCCCTCCATATCTCATGCAGTAACGATTATCGAGTGTATTCTGGCTGTCGCCCAAGGTGTCGGCAATATAACCCTGGGTTATGGGCAGTGTGGCAATCTTATCCAGGATACAGCGGCCCTGCATACTCTGCCGATCCTGGCAGAGGAGTATCTGGCACGTTTGGGTTTGCCGGCTGTAACAATCACTACGGTTTTTCACCAATGGATGGGTGGTTTCCCTCAGGATGAGGCCAAGGCTTATGGTGTAATTTCCTGGGGAGCCGTAACAGCAGCGTTAGCTAAGGCAACCAAGGTTATTGTAAAAACACCCCATGAGGCTTTGGGGATCCCGACTAAAGAGGCTAATGCCGCCGGAATCCGGACAACCAAACAGATATTGAATATGCTTAGGGGACAAACTTTACCCAGGACGGCCGAGTTGGCCTCTGAGGAAAAAGTTATTCTGGAGGAAACCAGGTTAATCCTGGACCAGGTTTTGGACCTTGGCGAAGGGGATATTGCGGTAGGTACTGTACGTGCTTTTCAGGCCGGCATTATTGATGTACCGTTTGCCCCCAGTCGTTTTAATGCCGGCAAAATCCTGCCCGTTCGGGATTCACTGGGAGCGGTGCGTTTTTTGGATTTTGGCAATTTGCCTTTTACCGGTGATATTAAAGACTATCATCGGGAAAGGATAGCCCGGCGCGGCCGGGAGGAAGGCCGGGAACCTGCTTTTCAAATGGTTATCGACGATATTTATGCCATTGGGAAAGGGATATTGGTGGGGAGGCCAAGATCATGAGAATTACCAAATTGCTTGCTTCACCGGGTTTAACAGGATTTTATTTTGATGATCAAAAGGCCATTAAAGCCGGAGCAGTACATGATGGTTTTACTTATATCGGAGAACCTTTGACACCTGGATTTCAGGTGGTAAGGCAGCGGGGGGAATCTATTTCTGTGCTGCTGTTGTTGGAGGATGGCCAGGTGGCCTGCGGTGATTGTGCCGCTGTCCAATATTCGGGCGCGGGAGGACGTGATCCGCTCTTTTTAGCCGAGGAATTTATTCCAATTTTACTTAAAGAAATTGCACCTCTTTTAGTTGGCCAGGAGCTGGATTCATTTCGCCGCCTGGCAAGCAGGGTGGAGAGTTCCCGGCGCCCTGATGGCGAGCGTTATCATACAGCTATCCGTTACGGGGTTAGTCAGGCTATTCTGGATGCTGTGGCCAAGGCCGGGAAACTGACAATGACAGAAATAATTCTGCGGGAATATAATTTGCCTTTGCTTGTCGAACCTGTTCCGATTTTTGTCCAGACAGGGGATGACCGTTATAATAATGCAGATAAGGCCATTATTAAAAGAGTGGGGGTTTTACCCCATGGTTTAATCAACCATGTGGAAACGAAATTAGGCCAAGACGGCGGGCTGCTCCTTGAATATGTGGAATGGCTGCGTGAGCGGGTCTTGTCACTTGGAGAAAAGGGCTACCTCCCGACTTTGCATATTGATGTATATGGTACAATTGCGCAGGCTTTTAATGATGATCTGGAAAAAATGACCGCATACTTCTCTAAACTGGAGGAAGCAGCCAGGCCTTTGCCTTTACGGATCGAGGGTCCGCTGGATGCCGACGGCAAAGAGGAGCAGATTAAACAGTTAGGGGCTTTACATACGGCCTTGAAGGACCGTGGCATCAGGGTTGAGATTGTGGCAGATGAATGGTGCAATACTTTGGAAGATATTATCGAATTTGTGGATAGCAAGGCAGTGGATATGGTTCAGATTAAAACGCCTGATCTGGGCGGCATCCAAAATACAATCGAGGCTGTTCTTTATGCCCAAAAACATGGGGTGGGTGCTTATGTTGGCGGATCTTGCAATGAGACGGATTCCGGTGGGCGGACTGTGGTTCATATAGCTTTGGCTACGCGCCCCGTCCAAATACTGGCTAAACCGGGAATGGGTGTTGATGAGGGTTATATGATAGTACATAATGAAATGAAGCGGACGCTGGCTATCCTCCGGGATAAATATCCAAAGAGTTCAGCCGGAAAGTGAGAGTCTGAGGTTATAATGAGTAAGATTGGTTTTACAACTACTATTCCTATTGAGGTACTATATGCGGCAGGAGAAACTCCGGTAGATTTTAACAATATATTTATTTCTGGTCCTGAACCCATGCGGCAAATCCAGGAGGCGGAATTGGCCGGTTATCCGCGCAATGTCTGCGGCTGGATCAAAGGTCTGTATTCCACAGCCTTGAATAGCCCGGACATCCGGCGGATTATTGCTGTTACCCAAGGCGATTGCAGCAATACACATGCCTTGATGGAAACCTGGGAAGTAGAAGGAAAAGAAATCATTCCTTTTGCCTTTCCCTATGACCGGGATGCCGACCTGCTGCGTTTGCAGATTGATAAGCTGATTCAGACCTTTGAGACCAACTGGGGAGAGGCTGAAGCACAGAAGAGACGCTTGGATAAGATCAGGACCTTGGCTTGGGAAATTGACCGGCTTTGCTGGCAGGAAAATAAGGTTACCGGTTGGGAAAATCATTTTTGGCTGGTTTCCTGTTCTGATTTCGAGGGCAATCCGGCTGAATTTGCTGATAAAATGAAAGTATTCCTGGCACAAGCCCGGCAGAGAAAATCGCTGGCGGCTAACCAGGCTGGGTCGGACCGCGAGGTGCGTTTGGGGTATATCGGAGTGCCGCCAATTAATCCTAAACTTTATAATTTTCTGGAACAACATGGGGCACGTGTAGTATTCAATGAGGTTCAGCGCCAATTCAGCATGCCCTTTGAAAACGTGGACCTGCTAGAACAATATCGCCTCTATACTTACCCTTATTCGGTGTTTGAACGAATCAGGGATATCGCCAGGGAGACCGAACTTCGTAAGCTTGACGGTATTATTCACTATACTCAGAGTTTTTGTTACCGGCAAATTGAAGATTTAATTATCCGCCGCAAGTTGAAATATCCTATTCTTACCCTTGAAGGGGATAATCCGACAGGTTTGGATGCCAGGACTAAATTGAGGCTGGAATCCTTTTTGGAGATGCTCAGGGAAAGGTAAACAGAAATGAGCTATTATAAGCAGCATGCTTGGTTGGGGAAGAATCAGATTGTGGAAGGTGATTATTAATGGTCCGGGTAATTAAGGACAGGATTGTAGTGTTGTCGGCCACGGCTATTTTGGGATACGGGTTCCCGGTAGAATCTTTTGAAGAGGGCTTGAGCCGCAAGCCGGACGTTTTGGCAGTTGATGCCGGTTCGACTGATCCTGGGCCGTATTACCTCGGTGCAGGAGTTTCCTTTACTGACCGGCGGGCTGTCAAACGTGATTTGGCGCTGATACTCAAGGCCGGCTGTTCCAGAAAAATACCCGTTATTGTTGGTACTGCCGGAGGATCAGGTGCCGATATCCATTTAGAGTGGTGCCTGGAGATAGTCAGAGAAATAGCCCTGGAAGAAGGCTTAAGGTTTAAGCTGGCGGTTATCAGGGCCGAAATAAAAAAACCTCTCCTGAGAGAGAAATTGGCAGCCGGAAAAATTGTCCCTCTTTCACCCGGTGGGCAGTTGGATTCTGAATCGTTGGAAGCAGCAACCAGGGTTGTGGGGCAAATGGGGATTGAACCTTTTATTACTGCCTTACAAGGTGGCGCAGAGGTAATTATTGCCGGCAGGGCCTATGACCCGGCGGTTTTTGCAGCTTATCCCATTTGGCAGGGATTCGATCCCGGACTGTCTTTGCATATGGGCAAAATTCTGGAGTGTGCTTCGATTGCCTCTTTGCCGGGAAGCGGCAGTGATTGTATGTTAGGTACCTTGATGGCCGACCGGTTTGAGCTGGAACCTTTGAATCCGGTCAGACGTTGTACAACAACCTCGGTAGCAGCCCATACTCTTTATGAAAAAACCAATCCTTATACTTTACCCGGACCGGGAGGAGTCCTGGATTTACAGCAAACCACTTTTGAGGAAATTAACGAGCGGGTTGTCAGGGTGAAGGGCAGCCGTTTCATTCCTGCTCGAGATTATTCAATAAAAATTGAAGGGGCCAGGTTGGTTGGCTATCGTACAGTTTCGATAGCCGGAGCAAGGGATCCTGTGTTTATTGCCAAAGTCAGGGAGATTATCAATGGTGTGCGGGAACGGGTTACAGATAATTTCCAGGAGTTAACCGGTAAATACAAGTTGTTGTTTCGGCTGTACGGGCTTAATGGGGTTATGGGAGAATTGGAACCAATCAAAAAACCTCAGCCTCACGAGTTAGGAATAATAATTGAAACAGTAGCGGAAACACAGGAACTGGCCGATACTATCTGCAGCTTTACCCGCTCAACCATGCTGCACTATGGTTTTGAGGGGCGTCTGGCGACTGCCGGCAATTTGGCATTTCCCTATTCTCCGTCTGATTTTAAAGCCGGCGAGGTTTATCAATTTGCTGTCCACCACCTTGTTCTGGTGGATGATCCACAAGAACTTTTTCCTGTTAGCTGGGAATTGAGAGGAGGTTGAAGCCCGTGAGTGCTGTCAATCGCCCAATTAGGGAATTAGCTGATGTTATCAGGAGTAAAAACGCCGGACCCCACGAATTGACCCTTGATATAATTTTTAAGACCCGGGAGATTTTTCAGCAGGTTATTGCCAGTAGGGCCATAACTCCGCAGAGGATTGCCGCCCTGTATTCGATGCCTCCCGAGAAAGTTATTTCTTTTGTGGAATTTGCTCCGGCCAAGGCAATCAAAATTACCCTGGTGCGTCCCTGGATATGCGGGGATGTGGGAGATAATGATATTTATGGTGCCCAACAACATGCCCCCTTATTAATGCTGGAGTTGCCGCTGTCCGGGGAGTGAACCCGTTCAGCTTAATAAAGATAATTAAATTAAATAGTGAAAAGAAAGTACGGGATAAATGTGAATGTCAAAGGGTATAAACTGAAACAAATCGGAGTGGAAGAAATTATTGTGGCTGTGGAAGAGTTGTGCATAAGTGCTAATTATGACCTTGGCGAGGATGTTATAGACTCTTATAAAAAGGCTTTGAGTAAGGAAAGTTCGCCTTTGGGACGCCGGGTTTTGGAATGCCTCATCGAAAATGCCCAAATTGCCAGGGCAGAGCGTGTTCCCCTCTGTCAGGATACCGGAATGGCTGTGCTCTTCGTTGAGGTGGGCCAGGATTTGCACATCGTGGGCGGCCCATTAAGCCAAGTTTTACATGAAGGTGTCCGCAGAGGTTATGAGAACGGTTATTTACGTAAATCTGTAGTAACAGATCCTTTCGAAAGAATTAATTCAGGTGATAATATTCCAGCCGTTATTCATTATGAAATAGTGCCTGGGGATAAACTCCGGCTTACTGTTGTCCCCAAAGGTTTTGGCAGTGAAAATATGGGCGGGATCAAGATGTGCAAGCCTTCTGAGGGCTTGGAAGGGGCTATGCAATTTGTAGTAGATACTGTGGACAGAGCAGGTGGGAATCCCTGTCCCCCAATTATCGTGGGAGTTGGGGTCGGCGGTACGATGGAAAAGGCAGCTTTACTGGCTAAAAAGGCTTTGACAAGACCGCTAGGACAAAATAATCCGGAAGAACGTCTGGCTCAAATTGAAAGGGAACTCCTGGCGAGGATTAATAGTTTAGGAATTGGGCCCCAAGGTTTCGGCGGAATGACCACAGCCCTGGCCGTTAATTTGGAGACTTTTCCCACTCATATTGCCGGAATGCCGGTAGCAGTAAATATCAATTGCCATGCAACCAGACATAAGACCATAATCTTGGAGGGAGGGAGAGCTGATGTCAGGCAGCGTTCGAATTGAAACCCCTTTAACCAAGGAGAAGGTGGCCCGCCTTAAGGTTGGGGATAATGTATCGCTTAACGGAGTAATCTATACCGGCAGGGATGCAGCCCATAAGAAGATGGTGGAAGCCATCAACCGTGGTGAGGAAATTCCCTTTGAGATACGTAATCAGGTGATTTATTTTGTGGGACCTGCACCTGCCAAGCCGGGTCAGGTTATTGGTTCGGCCGGGCCGACGACCAGCGGCAGAATGGATGCTTATTCTCCGGTATTATTAGCCAGGGGTTTGAGCGGGATGATTGGCAAAGGGTTACTTTCAGCTAAGGTTACTAATGCCCTGAAGAAGTACGGGGCAGTTTATTTTGGGGCTATAGGGGGTGCAGGGGCCCTGATTGCCAAACGAATTATTTCCTCGGAAGTAATTGCATATCCCGGGCTGGGGCCTGAGGCTGTGCGGCGGCTGGAGGTGAAGGATTTCCCCTTGATCGTAATCATCGACAGCCAAGGGCATAATCTTTATGATCTGGGCAAAGCAAGGTATCGAAAAGTCAATGGCTGAGATGGCTGTTAATATTCAGGCAGTCGGAATCAAAGTAAGGGCATTCTGCGACGGAACCTTGAGCAATGTTTAAAAGAAAGAAGAAGTGACACTTTGCTTTATTCGTTTGAACTGGAGAGCTTTCTTGAAGGATTAGTACCTGAGCGGGACAGCCTGATGAATGAAATAGAAGCTCAGTCCCTTCGGGAAACAATTCCGATAATTACACCCTCCGTGGGTAACTATTTGGCCGGGTTGGTTAAAATAAGTAGGGCCGGGAACATTTTGGAGATAGGTACGGCTATCGGTTATTCAACCTTGTGGCTGGCCAGGGCATCAGCTCAAACAGGCGGCCGGATTACAACAATTGATCTGAATGTTGATCGTTTGGCAAGGGCCTTGAAATATTTTGAACGGGCAGGTGTAGCAGAGCGGATTATTGCCTTAGCGGGAGATGCGAAAGCAATCTTGCCTGCTCTGGAGGGCAGCTTCGATTTTGTCTTTATTGATGCAGCCAAAGGTGAGTACCTGGAATATCTGGAATTAGTCTGTCCATTACTTAATCAGGGCGGGCTGCTGGTAGTTGATAATGTCTTATTCAGAGGATGGGTTGTTCCCGGTGCTGTTTTTGATTCAAAATATAACCGCCTGGTCGGTGGGGTTAGGGAATTCTTACAGAAGCTTTGTGCTAATTATCAATTTAAAACCAGTATTCTTCCTCTCGGGGATGGGTTAGGGGTGAGTATTAAGCAATAATAGCATGAGGGAGTTGATAACGACGTTTGTTTATGAACATCTGGCCCAGGCTGTTTATTTTGCTCCCAGAGGGAAAAAACGCCTGCTCTTTTTAGGTGAGAATTTGCAACTGCGTTATTTAAGTCCCGAGGACAAGCTGATTGGTTTTATTGGGGACGCCGGAGCAGGAAAGTCCCTGCTTATCAGAGGAATGTTTCCGGGACTGGAATTAACCAATGATGATGATGGAATTAATGTCCGTCCTTTACCTTTATTGGAAGATTCCGGGCAGGATAGCTTTCGTTATCATACCTATCACCTGGATGTCCGTTTTGAAACTGCTTTTACGCAGCCCTGGCAAATTGCCGAAGCTGTCAAAAAAGCTATTCTTAAGGGGCATCGTGTGGTAATCGAACATTTTGATTTGCTATATCCTTTATTGGGGATTAATGCCGAGGTTTTGATCGGTGTTGGGGAAGAAGTTATTGTTACCAGGCCTACCATTTTTGGACCCGAGCCTGAGTCTATCCAAAAAATAGTTTTTGAATCAATCAAATACCGGCGGATGGCGCACAGTGCCGAGGATTTAACATCAATGATCCTGGAAGAAATGGGTTTAGCAAAAACCGAACTCCATAGTGATATAAAACATGGATTTGTGTTAGGATTTCCGGAAAAACCGGTTGTAGATCTTGACTTGGCTGAACAACGGGTAAAAGGTATAATTAAAGCTGATCTACAAATCTGTTTGTTAGATGATCAACATATCCGTGTAGGAGATAAGCCATATCCCTGTACAGGACCAAGTATCCATATCCGAAGGACAGGAGAAATTACCGGTTTTCGGTTGCTCAGGGAATTCCGGTTCGCTCCTATTCAGCGACTTTATACAATTGCAGGTGTTGTCGGGGAAGAGGTTAGTCTGCCTTCTCGCCCCGTAGATATTGTGGCAGAGCGAACAGCACAAACAAAATCTAAGGCAGGGAAAGAGGTTTAATATGCAGCGATATAACAACAGGGCGTTCGATGAACTTAGGCCGGTTAAAATAACCCGGAATTTTACGAAGATCCCGGAAGGATCTGTACTTATCGAGGTCGGTGATACGATAGTTTTGTGTACTGCCAGTGTTGAGGAAAAAGTGCCTCCTTTTCTAAAAGGATCAGGTAAAGGGTGGGTGACTGCAGAGTATGCCATGCTTCCCAGAGCGACTCATAACAGGACACAACGTGAGGCAACCAAAGGTAAATTAACGGGCAGGACGATGGAAATTCAGCGTCTGATTGGCCGGGCTTTACGTTCTGTGGTGGATCTCAGGAAATTGGGGGAACGGACGATTTGGATTGATTGTGACGTTATTCAAGCAGACGGGGGAACTCGTACGGCTTCTATTACCGGTGCTTACATAGCATTGGCTGATGCCATCCGAATTCTGTTGAAAAAGAATAGTATTAAGGGAAATCCCCTGCTTGATACATTGGCGGCAGTATCTGTGGGCAAAATCAGGGGAGAAACGGTTCTGGACCTTGCCTATGCAGAAGATTCGCAGGCAGACGTAGATATGAATATTATTATGACCGGTGCAGGCCGGTTTGTAGAAATCCAGGGAACAGCGGAAGGAGTTACTTTTGACAGAGAAGATTTGGATTGCTTTTTACTGATTGCTGAAAAGGGGATCAGGGAATTAATGGCTGCTCAGGAAGCAGCGCTGGAAACTGATTAAAGGTGGTGACAAGGCTGATTCTGTGACCTAAATCAGCCTGGCTATGGAAATATTATTGGCAAGTCAAAATAGGGGTAAGATTGCGGAATTGGGAGAATTATTAGCTGATCAAAAAATTCAGGTACGTTCCTTGCTTGATTTTCCCGCTTATGAAGATATCGAGGAAACAGGACGGACATTCGCAGAAAATGCAGCTCTCAAGGCCCGGGCAGCAATGACAAAAACAGGTTTATTGACTTTGGCCGATGATTCAGGGTTGGAGGTTGAGGCCCTGAGCGGTGCTCCGGGAGTGTACTCGGCACGTTTTGCCGGTGAACAGGGCAATGCTGAGAAGAATATTGATAAATTGCTGGCCCTTATGACAGATATTCCTGAGGAAAAGCGCGGGGCCCGCTTTCGCTGTTCCCTGGTAATTGTCACCCTGGATGGAAAGGAGTACCTGGTGGAGGGTTCGGTCGAAGGCCAGATTTTGCACCAACGACAGGGCGAGGGCGGATTTGGCTATGATCCGGTTTTTTATCTGCCTGAATTAAGCAGGACTATGGCTGAGTTAAGTGCAACTCAAAAAAATAGTTTAAGTCATCGGGCCCAGGCGTTTCGCAAGGCCCTGCCGATTTTGGCTGAAATCATTAATGATAAAGCATAGTAGAGCAGGGAGTATCATTTTTAGACCTTATGAAATTGATTAATGTAACATATTTCCTATAAATTTAAATGTATTAAAATTTATCCTTGACGAAATAATAATGTTGATATATACTGATTAAGCGTCTGATCGGGGCATAGCGCAGTTTGGCTAGCGCGCCTGCCTTGGGAGCAGGAGGCCGGGGGTTCGAATCCCTCTGCCCCGACCATAACTTTAGTCGGAAGTCTGAGGTCGCAAGTCAGCTTCAGGTAAAAATTTAGCCTGGAAATGGTGAACCAACCTGGTAGTTCGATTGACCCGTTATGAGCGCCTGTAGCTCAGTTGGATAGAGCATCTGCCTTCTAAGCAGAGAGTCGGGAGTTCGAGTCTCTCCAGGCGCACCATTAATTAGTTTAATAGACAGAAGAAAACATGGTGGTTGTGGCGAAGTGGTTAACGCACCGGATTGTGGCTCCGGCATTCGTGGGTTCAAGTCCCATCAGCCACCCCAATATGTAAATTCAGCACCGGAAAGGAGTTCCGGTGCTTTTTTTTTGTCTGGTCTAATCGAATTGAAAGAACTTTTCCTGGCTAAGCTAACAACTGTGAGGAGTAGTTTAAGGTAAGGTGACAGAAATAATGAAAATAATTAAAGCTAATCTAAGTGTTTGAATTGTCCGATCAATGATGTATAATATAGTAATAAATTTTAGGAGGCACTATATGTTAACATCATACAATCCTTTTGAGAACGCCCAAGCGCAGTTTAATACGGTGGCAAACATTCTGGAGCTGGACAGCGGTACAAAAGAGCTTCTGCGTGAGCCCATGAAAGAGGTCCATTTTACTATTCCTGTCAGAATGGACGACGGTTCTACGAAGGTATTCAAAGCATTTCGGATCATACATAACGACGCTCGGGGCCCCGCCAAGGGTGGGATCCGCTTCCATCCCCATGAAACGGCCGACACCGTGCGTGCTCTTTCCATGTGGATGACTTGGAAATGCGCTGTGGTCGATATTCCTCTGGGAGGCGGAAAGGGTGGCGTGATCTGCTCCCCCCACAACCTCTCCCAGGCTGAGCAGGAGCGCCTGTGCCGGGGCTACGTGCGCCGGTTGCACACCCTGCTTGGCCCCAACAAGGATGTGCCTGCGCCCGATGTGATGACCAACGGCCAGCATATGCTTTGGATGCTCGACGAATACGAGGTCATTACCGGCGGCCGCTATCCCGGTGTAATTACCGGTAAGCCCGTGGGTATGGGCGGTTCTTTGGGACGGGTTGAAGCCACAGGCTATGGCATTATCTATACCCTCAAAGGGATGCTTGAGCAAATGAGCATTTCTCCAGCCGACACCACGGTCAGCCTCCAGGGCTTTGGCAACGTGGGCGAGTACGCCGCCCGCAAGTACACTGAACTGGGAGGTAAGGTGATTGCCGTTTCCTGCTGGAGCCAGAGCGACAACACTTCTTATGTCTTTAAAAAGGCTGAGGGGTGCGACATTCCCCAACTGGTCTCCTTCAAAGATTCCTATGGCAGCATCAACAGGGAAAAGGCCCAGGCGGCGGGGTATGAAATTCTGCCCGGTGACCAGTGGATCAACCAGGACGTGGACATTCTCATTCCGGCAGCTCTGGAAAACCAGATTACGCCGGTCGTGATGCCCCAAATCAGCCAACAGGTCAAAATTATCTGCGAAGGAGCCAACGGCCCCACCACTCCCGACTGCGACGCTCTGATTCAAGAACGGGGCATTGTGCTGCTGCCTGACTTTTTGTGCAATGCCGGTGGTGTGACATGCAGATATTTTGAGCAGGTCCAGTGCAATATGAACTACTGCTGGAGTAAGGACGAGGTTCTGCAGAAGCTGGAACACACTATGACCGAAGCCTTCCAGGCCGTTTACAGACTTGCTGGGGAAAAGAACCTTAACATGCGCGATGCAGCATATATCATTGCCATCAACCGTGTGGTCAACGCTGTAAAGCTGCGGGGATGGACGTAAGGTAGGCAGTTGCTGATTTCAGGCCCGGCTGGAAGACGGAGTCTGAAGGAAACACAGACCAGATCAAATTAGCTTTAATGATGCGCGTGATGCCAAATTTTTGAGTATCTTAAATCTAATTTTAAGATACTCTACTTCTCACATTTTGATTATTCACCAAGATATGCTATGATGATGTATAATTTACATCTTTATACATAAAATAATCGGGCATATAAAAACCAAAGAATGGGAATAATCAAACATGTAACCGAAAGGTGAAATTATGGCGAAATTCGAAATTAAGAACCTTTATAAAATTTACGGAAAAAACCCTGAACCCGCACTTAAGCTTCTTAAAGAAGGTGTGGAAAAAGAGAAAATACTGGCTAAAACTAAGCAAGTAATTGGTTTGGATGATATAAATCTTACAATAGACGAAGGCGAGATTTTTGTTGTTATGGGACTTTCCGGTAGTGGCAAGTCTACCTTGATCAGGTGTTTAAATCGACTAATAGATCCTACAAGTGGCTCCATTCTGATTGATAAAGAAGATATTACTAAAATGTCTCATGACCAATTATTGCAGCTTAGACGCCAAAAGTTAGGCATGGTCTTCCAACGTTTTGCTTTATTTCCTCACCTGACGATACTTGAAAATACAGAATACGGATTAAAAATTCAGGGAGTCGCCAAAAAAGAAAGGGAAAAAAAAGCTCGTGAGGCTTTGGAGACAGTAGGTCTTCAAGGTTGGGAAAAAAGCCTGCCTCAACAACTAAGTGGAGGAATGCAGCAAAGAGTAGGGCTTGCCAGAGCGCTTGCTAATGATCCTGATATTTTGCTGATGGATGAACCCTTTAGTGCCTTGGATCCTCTAATAAGGCGTGACATGCAGGATGAATTAATGGCACTTCAGCAAAAGCTTAAGAAAACAATTGTTTTCATCACTCATGATCTGGATGAGGCCTTAAAAGTAGGGGATCGTATTGCTTTAATGAAAGATGGCAAAGTTGTTCAAATTGGAACGCCGGAAGAAATCTTAACTACTCCGGCTACAACATATGTTAGAAAATTTGTTGAAGACGTAGATAAAACAAAGATCTTAACAGCAGAACAAGTAATGAAAAAACCAGAACCTGTTGTCTTTATTAAAGACGGTCCACGAGTTGCTCTGCATAAGATAAAAGAATACGGTATTTCAAGCATTTTTGTAACTGATCGGGATTTCAAGCTGTTAGGTTTATTGATGGCAGAAAAAGCTGCGGAAGCTGTAAAAAAAGGCGAAAAAGATTTGAATAACTATATCGAGAAAGAGATTATTAAAGTTATGCCTGATACCCCTGTGCGAGATATGTTTAATTTAATGGCTGAAACCTCAGGACCTGTAGCAGTCGTTTCACCGGAAAACAAGTTTGTGGGAGTTATTGTAAAGGGTGCCGTTTTTGCCGGCTTGGCCGGAGGCGAAAAAACTGACTGAATTTGTAATTAACACTCCACTACATAAATGCAGCACCGGAAAGGAGTTCCGGTGCTTTCTGTTCTCTGTTTTTAGCGATTCTACCAGGATGTTTTAATAGTTCATCCCTGCTGGGCTATTAAGCGAAGCCCAGCAATCGTACTGTATTGGCAACAACAAAGCAAATAACCACTCCAGTTATTGTAGGAAGAAGGAATGAAACCAAAGTCCATTTCCAGCTCTGTGTTTCCTTTCTTATCGTCAAACAGGTTGTTCCACACGGCCAATGCATTAGTAAAAACAGCATGACGCAAACGGCGGTCAGCCAAGTCCAATTGTGAGAAACTAATAGCTGCCTGAGTTGGTCCAGACTATCCAACTCCAGGATGTTGCCTGTTGCCATATAGCTCATGATGATGATCGGAACAACAATTTCGTTCGCAGGAAAGCCAAGGATGAAGGCCATCAGGATATGACCATCCAAGCCGATTAAATGCGCAAAGGGATTTAGGAAATTGGCAGTATGTGACAGTAGGCTTAGATTGCCCAGGTGTATGTTGGCTAAA
Organism: Desulfitobacteriaceae bacterium; assembly: GCA_028704155.1. Lineage (GTDB taxonomy): Bacteria > Bacillota > Desulfitobacteriia > Desulfitobacteriales > Desulfitobacteriaceae > UBA2264. The sequence goes on along the minus strand of JAQVLN010000016.1, from coordinate 9,444 downwards.
ATCCAGATGACCAGGCCTGCCGGTGCAGCTACTAAAACAGCACGACCTAACACGAATAACGTTCTGTCAAATATTGAACGGACGATAACCCGGCCTATTTGCGGTTTTCTGTAGGGAGGAAGCTCAAGAGTAAACGATGAGGGAAGTCCTTTTAATATCGTTTTGGAAAGCATTTTTGAGATGAGTAAGGTCAAAACAACTCCCAGGATAACAATTCCTGTTAATAGTAAGGCTGAGAGGAGCGATTGGAAAGGGCCTGCTGCAATTCCGGCAAAGAACATGGTAATAATGGCGATCAGAGTTGGAAATCGACCGTTACAGGGTACGAAATTATTGGTGATGGTAGCAATAAGTCGTTCTCTGGGAGAATCAATGATTCTACAGCCGATGATACCAGCAGCATTACAGCCAAACCCCATACACATGGTTAAGGCCTGTTTTCCATGAGCATATGCTTTTTTAAAATAATTATCCAGGTTAAAGGCGATTCGGGGTAAATAGCCGGAATCTTCCAGCAGTGTGAATAAGGGGAAGAATATAGCCATTGGAGGCAGCATAACCGAGACAACCCAAGCCAGGGTTCTGTAGATACCCATAACCAATATTCCATGAACCCACGAAGGTGTGCCTGCCCACATAAAAAAATCAGATAAACGGTCTTCAATCCAAAATAGGCAATTGAAGATTATTTCCGAAGGGGTATTGGCTCCTGTAATGGTTAACCAAAAAACTATACCCAAAAGACCGATCATAATAGGTCTTCCGAAAGTTTTGGAAGTTAGGATGCTGTCGATTTTTCGGTCAAGCTGGTTGTATTTTTGATTTTCAAACGTAATTGTTGTACTAAAGATATTTGCAGCCATACCTACAATATCGGAAACAATTGTATCTCTGAACTGATCATTATCAATATTCGCTTCCCTCAGGATATTGTAGGCTTCGTTAAGTTTTTTTGTGATAGTGAATTTTTCCGTTAAATCATACTTCAGGTATTTGTGAAGGGCTCTAAGTAAAGCTTTGTCTCCTTCGAGGAGTTTTAAAGTGACCCACCTGCTATTGAGTGTATTGCCTATAAGTTCCTTTACACTGGGTTCGACCAGGGTAATTGCTTGCTCAATTACATAAGTATAGTTGATTCTAAAAGGGGAATAAGTCTTCCTTTTACTTGTAAGCTCATGTACGGCGTCCATGAGTTCGTTTAGACCTTCTCCGCTTCTTGCGCTGGTACCAATGACGGGTACGCCAAGTTGCCTGGAGAGCTCGTTTAAGTTTATATTAATCTTTTTTCGCTTGGCCTCATCCAACAGGTTAACACAAACAACGACATTAGCTGTAATTTCCAGGGTCTGAAGTACTAAATTCAGATTCCGTTCCATACACGTGGCATCGGTAACGATAACTGTCGCATCAGGATTTCCAAAGCAGATAAAATCTCGGGCGACTTCTTCTTCGACCGAGTTCGCCATGAGTGAGTAAGTACCAGGGATATCTACTAATGTGAAGTTTCGATCTTTATGTTTGTATTGTCCTTGAGCACTCGTAACTGTTTTACCCGGCCAGTTGCCTGTATGCTGATTTAGTCCGGTTAAACTATTAAACACTGTACTTTTTCCGACATTGGGGTTTCCGGCAAGTGCGATTACTTTTTTATCAGGGATGTTATGAATAATTTTCGGCTCGCTTTGCAAGACGCTGCTTCCCGACGATTGACTTGTGAGTCCCATTTCGTCAAGTCCTTTCTAAATAGCTTCAATCCAAATTTTTGAGGCCTCTTCAGAACGAAGTGCAATAACGGCACCCCGAATATGGTAGGCGACAGGATCACCGGAAGGACTTTTTTGCAGGGCTTCTACTTCAGTATCGGAAACCAGACCCAAATCAAGGAGTCTTCTCCGAATGCTTCCACCGGCAGTAAGTACTTTTACCTTACCTTTCATCCCTAAAGGTAAAAAATTCAGGGGAATATATTTCTTTTCCATAAACGAATACCTCCTATAAACAGTTTGCTCTGTTCACTTTAAGTCGGGAGCAACTTTTTTTCTCTACCCTAACATATGTAAGGTGAAATAGAATGTTACAAATATAAATGTTACATATATAATGGAATAAGGGATGGATTTAAGGATGTGATAATCATGAATGAAAAAGAATTTTACACAGTCCGGGGATATCAGCTGCTGGAACAAAATAAAAGCTCGCTGACCCCAGCCATGGAAGATTATCTTGAAATGATCTATAGAAACAGCTTGCAGGATGGTAATCTTCGTATTAATAAGCTTGCTGAACTATTGAATGTCAAGGCTTCATCTGCTTCAAAGATGGTCCAGAAACTTGGAGAATCAGGTTTTCTAAACTATGAGAAGTATGGCAATGTGATGTTGACTGAAGGTGGTAAAGAATTTGGAGAATTCCTTTTGCGACGTCATAGGATAATAGAGGATTTCTTGAGATTTCTGGAATGCGATAATATTTTGGCCCAAACGGAATTGATCGAACACAACATTAATACTTATACCTTGGAAAACATTAAAATACTTAATGACTTCTTTACGAGTAATCAGGAAATAGCGGATAGATTCAAGCAATATAAAAAACGTATGCGTCGAAGTGTGCCCTGAAGAAAAGATTGTAATAAAAGAAGAGTGAAAATAGCCTGAGAAAGCATATTATATTTTGTACGCTGCCTTGACTTTTGAAAAAAAATATGTTTTCATATAAATGAACGAGCGTACACTCAGGAGGTTGTAAGATGCCTATCCCCAAAATAAAGCAAAACAGGGAACGCCGACAAAGACTTTTGGAATGTGCTTTAGACCTTTTTGCCGAAAAGGGATATATAGATACCCCGGTTCGCGAAATAATAACTAAGTCAGGTTTTGGGACCGGTACCTTTTACAATTACTTTATTGATAAAGAAGATATTTTAAAAGCGCTTCTGGAGGAATTTTCCGAGCTGATTATATCAGGTATCAAAAACTATCAAATAATTGAGAAAGATTTATACAAAAGGTTTATTGAAACAGAACGGGCAATTATGGAAGTTTTTGCTCAGAATAAGAAACTGTCCGAAATATATTGTCGCGTAGCAGGTATAAGTGAAGTTATCGATAATTGTTTGAGGGAATTTGAGGATAAATTAGTTGAGTTTTATAGTAGAAATATTAAGTATGGTATCAGAGAGGGTAGTTTTGATGACGTTTTGGTTCCGCCGGTAGCTAATTCTTTGTTGGCAGTGGAAAAATTTTTATTATACAAATGGATAGTCTTAAAGTCTGTCACAAAAGAAGAAATGATCGAAATGGCAATTTCATTCCGTGAAACTATGGCTAAAGGTTTAATGAAAAATAAGTAGGTTCGTACGAAAAGAACTTTTTAGCGGGAGATTCCTAAAACAGTTTTTATTTTTTCCCTTAAGAGAACGTCTGTACGTTCTCATGGAACTGCTCAGCTAATGCTGTAGATTATCCGGGAATTTTTAAATAATGTTTAAAAAAACTAAGACTTTGGGAAAGTAAAGTAGAGAAGGAGGCCGAAATTTTGACCAGGTTGACATTTGAACAGTATCAGAAATTTATTAATCCCGAGTCAGTGGCTATTATAGGTGTTTCTGAAAAAACTGGTCCGGGTGTGTTTCATCCGCTGCAAAATATGCTTAAGGATGGTTGCCAGGCTCGGATCTACCCCATCAATATCCAGGGACGCGATATCTTGGGTCAAAAAGTTTATAAATCTATCCTGGATTTACCCGAAGTACCTGAGTTGGCCTTTATTACAGTAGCCCGTACTGCGGTTCTGGGAGCGGTTAAAGAATGTATACAGAAGGGGACCAAATGTTTAATTGTGCTCAGCCAGGGTTTTGATGATGCTGATGAAGAAGGAAAGGCTCTCCAGCAAGAGATCTCAAATACGATCGCTGGGACGGATGCCCGTCTTATGGGCCCCAACACCCTGGGAATTATCAATGCCCTGGATAATTTCCATGTCTCTTTTGTAGATTGTGATACACCTCCCCAAGCTTCCGGTGTTATTTGCCAGTCCGGAGTATTCATGGTTGGGGCAGGTGATCTTACAGCAGGAATGGGTGTCGGTGTTGACGTTGGCAATGCTTCAGATATAGACTATTCAGATGTTCTTTCCTTTTTTGGCCAGGATCCTCGTATCAAGTTAGTTGATATTCATATGGAAGGAGTCAGGGGCGGAGCAGATTTCCTGGAGATTGCCGGTCAGGTCAGCAGGAAAAAACCCATTTTAGTTCTGAAAACAGGGAAAAGCGAGATCGGTTCCCAGGCAGCGATTTCCCACAGTGGTTCCCTGACTGGTGAAGACCATGTCTTTGAAGCTGCTTTTAAGAAAGCCGGGATTATGCGCATGGCCGATTTTGAGGAATTTCAGGACTTAAACAAGGTTTTCTTAACCTATAATGGGCTCAGAGGCAAGCGTATCGGCATTATTACAATCTCAGGCGGGGCAGGGATAGCGACCATAGATGCCCTCAGCCAATCTGGTCTGGAAATGGCCTGTTTAAGCCAGGATACTTTGGCTAAAATGCAGGAGCTTTTTCCACCCTGGTTTAAAGTAACTAATCCTGTGGACATGTGGCCCGCAGGTGTAAAAAAAGAACTGAAAGAGATCTATGTTCAGCTTTTGCATTTATTGCTTGATGATCCGCAGGTGGATGCCGTAATCAGTATTTATGGTGCTAATAAGATATCCGGTTTCGATCCAATGGCTGTAATTACCGAAGGGCTAATAGCTGAAGCAAAGAGAAGGCCGGATAAACCTGTTTTCCCCTGGGTTATAGGTATTAATAAGTCTGAGATCAGCAAACAACTCGAACAAAGCGGTGTTGCCGTAGGATTACCCAATCCGGAGAGGATTGCCAGGGCACTTGCCCGTCTTTACCAGTATCACCATGAAATTAAAGATAGGTCAGACGAGAAACCGTTGGTTTTTCAGGATGTTCAACGTCAGCAAGTGGCCGGCATAATCGACAGCGCCCGTAAAAAAGGTGAAAGGATTTTAGGCGGTGAAGTGCTGGAGATTCTTGAGGCTTATGGAATTAAAGTTGTAGAGACACGCCTGGCAAAGAATAAAGAGGAAGCTTTCCTGACTGCCGGTGAACTAGGCTATCCGTTAGTAATGAAAATTTCCAGTCCCCAGGTCGTTCATAAAACAGATAGCGGCGGGGTAAGGTTAAACATAAAAAACGAGGCTGAGCTTGCTTTGGCCTACGCTGAAATGTTGGCGGACATAAGTTCCAATGTTCCCGATGCCCGGATTAATGGTGTATTTTTACAGAAATACTATCCAGCCAATATAGAAGTAATCATTGGTTCCAAGCGGGATGAAGAATTTGGTCCGATAATTGTATTTGGGCAGGGGGGGATTTATGCTGAATTGCACAAGGATGTTTCTTTCCGGCTTGCTCCTCTAACTGAAAAAGAAGCCCGGGAAATGATTAACGAATTGAAATCCTCCCAAATTTTTTATGGTTGGCGGGGAAAGCCGGCGGCTAATATTGATGCTTTAGTCGACAACCTGGGCCGGGTAGCCCAGTTGGTCGTTGATTTTCCGGAGATTGTCGAACTGGATATCAATCCGCTGGCCGTGGGAGCCGATGATCTCGTTGCCCTGGACGCCAGGGCTGTCTTAAAGTTGCTCTAACCATGCCATCTCTCATATTTATTTTTTTAAGCCCTTTCCAAAGGCGGGGAGGGGCTTTTTCATTAGGTTTTAACAGGTGCTCATAACTGTGCAGGAGTCAGATCGCTGAGGCGTAAGCAAAGCTTTTTACGCGGGATATATTTGAGCTATTCTTATTTTCGGTAGCTATGGCTACTGAATTTTTATTTTTTATGTATTATACTAATTTCAAATAAGAAAATAAATATAATTTTGAGAGGAGGCCGAAGTGATGAAAAGAAACATTGTTGTGATAGATCGCGAAAAATGCAATGGCTGTGGACTCTGTATAAATGCCTGCCAAGAGGGCGCATTGCAACTGGTGAATGGAAAAGTGGAACTAATTACTGATTCCTATTGTGACGGATTGGGGGCTTGTCTTCCTGAATGCCCGCAAGGAGCGATTACATTGGAAGAAAGAGAAGCGGCTGCTTTTGATGAAGAAGCTGTCAAGACCAATCTGGAAAGGCAAAATGCCGAATCAATCCCTCCGCAATTGGAATGCGGTTGTGCAGGAACTCATGCCAGGACAATCAAAAGAAAAAAAATATCAGTAAGTAAGCCAATACAGTCTGGAACAACAGCACCCGTTTCAGAGCTTCGTCAGTGGCCTTGTCAAATTAAACTGGTACCGGTAAATGCTCCTTATTTAGATCAGGCACAGCTTCTGATAGCTGCAGACTGTACAGCTTATGCCTATGGGAATATTCATCAGGATTTTATGAAGAATAAAATTACTTTGATCGGATGTCCCAAACTGGATGAAGGGGATTACACTGCTAAATTAACTCAGATTCTGCAGCAAAATGAGATTTTAGGAATAACCATACTGAGGATGGAGGTTCCCTGCTGCGGGGGAATAGTTCAAGCTGTCAAGCAGGCGTTGTTAAACAGCGGCATAATGATTCCCTGGCAAGTAGTTACTATCCGGACAGATGGAACTATTATTAAGGATTAAATGGAGATTTAAGAGGGGATGGGTTTAAATGAATAATATGTTCTGTTTTCAATGTGAGCAAACTGCAGGCGGCAAAGGCTGCACCAAAGTTGGAGTTTGCGGCAAACAACCGGAGGTTGCAAACAAACACGACGCTCTGACAGGTGCTCTAGTCGGGCTGGCCCGGGCAGCTGAAGGAAAAACTCCGAACAAATCCGCGGATGAAGCAATCATGGAAGGCTTATTTGCAACTGTTACTAATGTTAACTTTGATCCGCAAAGAATTGAGGCATATATTCAAAATGTTCAGAGGGAAAAGGAAAAACTGGGAGGAGCAGCTGATTTGACGGCAGATACGCTGTGGAGCGGTGATCCTGATCTTGTTTCCCTGCGTTCAACTTTGCTGCTCGGCTTGCGTGGTATGGCAGCCTATGCCTGGCATGCTTATATGCTTGGTAAAACAGATCCGGAGGTTACCGCCTGGTTCTATAAAGGACTGCGGGCTGTCGGTGCCGACCATTCCGTAGACGAATGGCTCGGTTTGCTGAGGGAATTCGGGATGGTAAATCTCAAATGCATGGCAATCCTGGATGAAGCCAATACTTCTGCCTACGGGCATCCTCAGCCGACGAAAGTTACGCTGAAAGTGGAAAAAGGACCGTTTATCGTAATCACCGGGCATGATCTGCTGGATCTCAAAATGCTGTTGGAACAGACAGAAGGCCAAGGAGTTAATATCTATACTCATGGGGAAATGCTGCCGGCCCATGGCTATCCGGAACTGAAGAAATACGCACATTTGAAAGGCAATTTTGGGACTGCCTGGCAGAACCAGCAGCAGGAATTTGATAATTTGCCGGCTCCCATCTTATATACAACTAACTGCATTATGCCGCCCAGACAAAGTTACAGTGACAGGATCTTTACCACTGCTGCAGTTGGCTATCCGGGAATGATCCATATTTCAGAAGAACCAGAGGGGAAGAAAGATTTCGCCCTGGTAATTAACAAAGCCCTGGAACTGGGTGGATATATTGAAGACAAGGTCTTTACCGGAATAAACGGCGGCTCCGAATTGATGACGGGATTTGCCAGGAATACGGTCCTGGGAGTCGCAGACAAAGTGATAGACGCCGTAAAAACCGGAGCAATCAAACACTTCTTCCTGGTCGGCGGCTGTGACGCAGCCAAGCCGGGCAGAAACTATTATACGGAATTTGTAAACAAGACACCGAAAGACACGGTCGTTTTAACACTTGCCTGTGGTAAATACAGATTCAATGACTTGAATATTGGAGAAATTGGCGGACTGCCGCGTTTGATGGATATGGGACAATGCAATGATGCTTATTCAGCGATTCAGGTGGCTGTCGCCCTGGCAAACGCTTTTAACTGTGGCGTAAATGATTTGCCTCTGACCCTGGTGCTTTCCTGGTACGAGCAAAAAGCTGTGTGCATTCTGCTGACCCTGCTGGCCCTGGGGATTAAGAATATCTACATTGGACCGTCGATTCCGGCGTTTTTCTCTCCAACAGTATTGAGTGTGCTGGTGGAAAAATTCAATCTCACACCGATTTCCACACCAGATGCGGATTTGGTAAAAATCCTGGGTTAAGCCAAAGCAGCAAGCCAAAAGGCCTTAATTTTGCTTGAACCCCAAGTAAATTTAGCAGGAATCAGAACATTTTTGCCGAAGAAAGTCCTATAGTTTTTCTCCGATATATTAAATAAGGAGTGAAAGGAGAGAATGAAATGTCTAATGGATGTAAGGAAACTGATGTGGGGACAGTGGCAATTGCTGCTTTAGTTGGAGGAATAGCAGGTGCGGCTGTGGGATTGATGCTGGCGCCAAAAAGCGGACGGGAGCTGCGGCGTGACATTGGATTTAGAGCACGCCAAACTTTGAATGGGATTGAGGGAGTAGCCGAAGAAAAAGCAGATAAGATTCAGGACGTTGGAGAAGATTTGCTTTTTGAGGGAAGACGTTTGGCAGATGACCTGAAATCACTTTTCAGTGAGTTTAGGCGGGCACTTTCTAAAAATGAAATTGAAGTGGTATCTAAATCGGAAGACACGCCAGAGTAAATTATTTTAAGTAAGAAATTGACACCCCCGCTTTTAGCAGTGGGGGTGTCTTGTTAAAAAGATAAGCTTGACTAACTGTTTAAAGTTGATCATAATTAGTATGTATGCGGGAATGGCGGAACTGGCAGACGCACTGGATTTAGGTTCCAGCGGGAAACCGTAGGGGTTCGAGTCCCCTTTTCCGCACCAAAACTGAATTTTTTAAGCATTTGCACCGCACTCGAAAAGCCCGAATGTGGCACAAATGCTCCACAAAAATAATTCTTCTCTCACGCCATGCTTTTTTGCATGGTTCTTTTTATTTTATAGCCTTTTACAATTTTTATCTCTTTTTTACCAATAAACTCGCTTTCTAATTTTTGCCGAATTTCTTCGTCTAATTCTTCCGAATCATCAACCCCGATGTGCTGGTAAACCTGTTTGAGTGTTCGGATATCGTCGCCGATCCGGTCAGCAGCTTTATGGTCCAAGATGCCGTTTTTGTATAGCCAAGAAGCATGGTAATGCCGCAAATCATGAAATCTTACCGGGGCAAGATTGTTTTGAACGATTACGTTATGAAATCTTTCCGACCAGTAGTCAGGGCGAAGGTCGAACAATCTTTCGGGAATTCCTTCTAGGAGCCTGTTTCATAACACCAGAAATCAATTTTGCACGTCTTAAAAGCCACAATATATAGTGTTATAAATATGCCATTTGTACTAAATACGGACATCAACTTTCAGTGAAACTACTTTTGC
>JAQVLN010000015.1 GCA_028704155.1 Desulfitobacteriaceae bacterium | reverse complement strand
CATAATATCCTCCGGGATATCCTTTTCCCGCTATTCCTCCACAGTGTTTAACACCGGGGACTACTCGGGTCCCCCGGTTCCGGTCGAAGAATATGGCCTTGTGGTCACCTGGGATCCCCGCGCCGACCTGGATCCCTCCGGCTACGGCCTGCAGTATCCGGGTCTAGCCGATCAGGACTATAATTTTACCCTGAAAAATACCAAAGACACTGCTTTGGATTATACGATCAAGATCAGCCTGAGCTGGGGTGAAGCTACTCCGGTTGTCGGGCTGAATGTGCCCCTGGCCCTGGAATTATACATTGTAAATACGGATCAGGATGAGGGTGAATCCCTTATTCCGGTGGACACTACGACCGCACCGGGCAACCCGGGCGGTGGGCAAATTGATCTTCACACCCAGCCGGCAGTGATCAGCGGCAACGAACAACTTGATTTTCGGTTGCTCTGGAGCTGGGGAACCAGCACTGCGGCTAGAAATTATCACTTTGCCGATAAGGAAATAGATGTTAAAATAAATGTCAGCGCTGAGCAAAGGGTTGAGTAACAGGCTGAGCAACAGCTTTAGGCTTATTATAGAGGGAGAGGAAGGGGAGTGTCGGTGTTCCGACCTGATTTTCAAACCGGGTTTAGAAATAAACAGACTGGAAAATGTGTCGGCAGACTGGGCCGGGCGCTGATGGTCTGTTTGCTTTGCGCTCTGGCGCTGATCGCCAGCTTCACACCCAGCCCTACCTACTCCCGTTATGTGGTAAATTTGTCAGACTCCTTTACCCTGAACAGCAGTGCCTTTTATTTAGTGCCTTCCTTAGCCTTAAACGAGCTTGCTGTCGTTAGGGCAGAGAGCTTTTTTACTCAGGGAAACGATTTTTCAGTTGCAAATTACCTGGGCAGCAAGAATACCCCTGCGGATACTGCCTTTACGATCGCTTTGGAAGAAGAGCGCGCAACCTGTCTTTTTGACCTTTATCTAGATGATGGGACCGAAGGGAAAATCCTTTGTCCAAATAATACCATCGGCGGAACCCTGGACGGGGGAACAGCCGCTACCAAGACCTATCCACTCTTTTTTAAGCTGAAGGATTCTGCCACCCCGGAAGGCAATTATCCGATTAATCTCAGACTGACCTCTTCCGAACCATATATCCGCAGCTATCTCTTTAGGATCAACATCCAGGTTCCAGGCAGTTTGACTGAGATTGGAGATACAGAAATCTATCGGCCTGATGTGGAAATTCCCGCTGGTGAGATCATGGTGTTTAAGGATAACGGATATGAGTTTTTAACGGTTGATGATCTGCTGAGCCCACTAGTCGTTAACCAGGAAGTTGAGAACCGTGAGAGACCGGATTTAATTGGCGGTTCGCTGTATGTTCCCGCTTCAGTCGGAGATTTGCTGGTGCAAAGTTACTGGCCTAATGATGAGATCATCGACTGGGATGTGGAAGGACATATCATATTAGAACCTGATATAATAATTGAAAAGAATTCCGAGATCAAAATGTTATCCCACAGAGGGGATGTTATCCTGAATGGGACGATCATCTCGGGGCAGCCCCAGCCCTATAAAGTGAGTATCACAGCCGAAAACGGAACAATAGACGCCAACGGGACGAAAATTTTATCTAAAGCTGATAGCCAGGGGGAAATAATTCTTGAGGCGAAAAACGATATTAATCTCAATGGGGCTGAATTAACATCGGCAGGCAGTCACGGGATAAACATTCAAGCGCAGGAAGGAAATATAAATGCGGCCAATGCTCTTTTAAAATCAACCAATGGGGCTGGGGATGCCGGCGTGATCATTCGCTCCTCAGGTCAGATCAATTTGGATGGAGCAACCGTAGAGTCGAATGGAGGCAGTAATCCACCCGCTTCAGCTCTATTGATAGAATCAAGCACCCAGGGTATCAGTGCCCAAAATGCCACGCTGAAGTCGTTCAGTGGCGGGAAAAGTATAACAATCCAGAGCCAGGGATTGCTTGATCTGGATCAAGCAATGATCTCCGGTAAAGGCCAGATATATCTTAACTCGTCTGAAGATATCTCCAGCGTATCAGCCCAGATCAGTGCTTCGTCGAATAATCTGGGAATACACTTTAAATCAAGCGGGTTAAATCGTCTACTGTGGGCAGCAAACGCCGCTTTGAGCTCAAATTCGATAACAGCGCAAAATCTTACAGTTAACGGTACTCCAGCCAGCGGCAGCATAACCGTCATTCCCTGACAGCACAACACCTGACTTTGCTAAAAGATCGCCATAATTATCCTGAATACCATTTAGCGGTATTTCTGATAAGAATGGTGATCTTTTTATCTGCTGAACTCTCAATGTCTTTCCTCATTATCCAGCTCAAATTCTGCTAAATTACTGGCATCTACCAGGATCACATCGACCCCGATCTTTTTTACTCTTTCCCAGGGAACCATAATATCGTCAGGTTTTCCGCCGCCGAAAAAGCTCCAATTCCTGGCAGGCCCCGAAATAACTATCCCTTTAACTACACCACGTTCCAAATCAAGATCAAGATCTTTAATGGGACCAAGCCTCCGGCCATCTTTGATATTTACGATATCGAGCAGGCGTAATTCCGAAATCCTCACATAATCCCCTCCCCTCAACTATAAACATATGAAAGGGAATTTTATTTAATGCCCATTCGCCTTGGTATCCCCCAAGCTGAATTCTATCTGAACTCAGCTTAAACAAACTTGCGCATATGCTTCAGGGCTGCCTTTTCCAGGCGTGAAACCTGGGCCTGGGAAATACCGATTTCATCGGCAACCTCCATTTGGGTTTTTCCGTTAAAAAAACGCAGCGACAGAATCAGCCTTTCCCTTTCTCCGAGCCTGCGTAAAGCCTCCCTCACGGCCAACCCTTCCAGCCAGCCGCTATCATTATGCCGCTCATCACCTATCTGATCCATCACAAAAATCGGATCTCCCCCATCGTGGTAAATCGGTTCAAAGAGGGAGATGGGTTCCTGGATAGCATCCAGGGCAAATATTACCTCTTCCCGGGGCATGGCCAGTTTATCGGCAATCTCAGTCACTGTTGGTTCACGTGAACGTTGACTGACCAGCTGTTCCCTGATCTGCAAAGCTTTGTAAGCAGTATCCCGTAAAGAACGGCTGACCCGGATAGGGTTATTATCCCTTAAGTAGCGCCGGATTTCCCCGATAATCATCGGCACGGCATATGTAGAAAACTTGACTTCCTGGCTAAGGTCAAAGTTATCGATTGCCTTCATCAAACCTATACTGCCAACTTGAAAAAGATCGTCAACATATTCCCCCCGGTTAGTAAATCTCTGAATAACGCTTAATACCAGACGCAGATTACCATGTATCAGTTTTTCCCGGCAGCTGCGGTCTCCGGCCTGGTATGCTACAAATAACTTTTTCATTTCCGCACTTTTTAGAACAGGCAACTTCGAAGTGTTCACTCCACAAATTTCAACTTTGTTAAAGGCCAAATCGAGCACCTCCAAAAAAAATATCTTTCGAGAGTATACCCGAGGTTAAGCCTTGTTATTCCAAACGACTGAATTCTTTACGCAGCCTGCGGATAATCCGCTTTTCCAAACGCGAAATATAAGATTGAGAAATACCTAAACGGTCAGCCACTTCTTTTTGGGTTTTCTCTTTCCCATTGTCTATGCCAAACCTTAATTCCATGATCAGTTTTTCACGGCTCGTCAGCCTGTTCATGGCTAACTGCAGCAGCTGTTTATCAACTTCTTCCTCAATCGGCCGGGAAATAACATCTACTTCCGTTCCCATGACATCAGAGAGCAGCAACTCATTACCATCCCAATCAATGTTTAAAGGTTCGTCAAAAGAAACCTCAGAACGCGTTTTATTATTTCGCCGCAAATACATTAAAATTTCGTTTTCAATACAACGCGAAGCATAGGTAGCTAACTTAATCTTCTTTTGCGGATCAAAAGTATTAACTGCTTTAATAAGTCCGATAGTTCCGATTGAAACCAGATCTTCAATCCCGACCCCGGTATTTTCGAATTTACGGCCGATATAAACAACCAAACGCAAATTTCTTTCGATCAGGATGTCCCTGACCAAAGAATCCCCCGTTTCCAAACGTTCCAGGAGAATCCCCTCTTCTTCAGGATTCAAGGGAGGCGGCAGGACTTCACTGCCCCCAACATAGTAGATTCCTTTTCCGGCAAGCCTAAAAAATCTTTGTCGCAAGAGCAGCCAAAACAGCTTTACCTTAAGTTTAACATCCTTCCATAACTTCATTAATTATAATCCCCCCTTCAGGATATGCTCCGGATGTATTAAAGCCTGATAGTTCCCCTCGGAACTTAAAACCTGTTGAACTAAAGCAATTGTAGCTGCCAATTCTCTTTTTCCGGTTTTTTCATTAAGAAATATCCGATGCGGACGTACGCCCAGCAGCCAGCTTTGACGGCCAATCCCCTGATAGGGTATAAAAACCAGACTATTAAGTAATTCAGGATAACCTTTCCATAACAACGGCCAGGGATCAGGGCTTTCCTGCCAGGGTATTTGCAGGAAGCGGCTTATTTTTTCGGGCATTAAAGCGGCGGCGGCGGCTTCTTCCAACAGAAGTACGGGATGATTATTAAGCGGGTCCCGCAAATGATTGCCGGTATCCAGCAGGGCCTTTACTTCTACTATGCCACCTCCTTCACCAAAATCTATTTCCAGATCATACAGCCCCTTATCCAAAACAAGTTGCTGATTATTCCAATGTTTCCAGGCCAATTGGCCCCTCCACCATAAAAAAGCAGCCACCGGCAGCAGCCAGCTGTTTTTCAGGGCCAAGCGCAGATTCCCCTCTTCCAACACCCCCTGAAAATTAAGCCAACCCCATAAAGCATAAACGAACCCGCCCAAACCTGCTGACAACAGCCAAAAAACAACTACCGTTTTCCCCAGTCTGAGCAGGTTCTTAGTTGGGAAGACCACCCAGACCATTAAAAAGGAAATCAGGACCTTGCAAAGGGTCAGCCAGGCTGCAAAAGGACTCAGGGCCAGCAAAATCGGAACCTCTCCCAACAAGGTCCCATAAAACAAAGCTGAGGATTTAGGGGAAATCCCCAGCACCCGGCCGGTTACAAGCAGCAAAAAGGCATCCATCAGGCCATTAAGCAATAAAGTCAAATCAAGATAGGTTTCACCGCCCATCTGTACTTGATCCTTTCTCATTTACCTTCTCTCCAAATTATACTGAAGAACGGGTATAAAACCTGTCGGTTTGTGATGGAAATTATTAGCGTCTTTAGGCAAACAAGTGCGAGTGCTGTAGATTTAATACAAAAAAGAAAAAACGCTTCCCCCCACAAGTAAGCGTTTTTGCCAGCATATTCATTTGCAGTTTAGTTCTAAAGACGACGACGTAAAAATTCCGGGATATCTAATTCCGTATCATTATTCACAGCCAGACTGATTTTATCCTGCTGTTTATTAGGGCCGGCTGCAAATGACCGTTGCTCAAAACCGGTGGCAATGACAGTTACCCGGACTTCTTCTTTCAAATGTTCATCAATTACTGCTCCAAAAATAATATTAGCTTCAGGGTCTGCGGCTGCCGCAATGATTTCCGAAGCCTCGTTAACCTCGAACAAGGTCAGGTTTTGACCGCCGGTGATATTTAAAAGCACACCTTTGGCTCCCTCGATTGAGGTTTCCAATAAGGGACTGGAAATTGCTTTACGTGCTGCGTCTGTAGCCCTGTTCTCACCTGAGGCCTGGCCAATTCCCATTAATGCCGAACCTGCATTCATCATGATAGTCTTAACATCGGCAAAGTCGAGGTTAATCAAACCGGGAACAGCAATTAAATCGGAAATCCCCTGAACACCCTGCCTTAATACGTCATCGGCAATCCGGAATGCCTCATGGATGGTGGTATGCTTGTCCACAACCTGAAGCAAACGGTCATTGGGAATAGTAATCAGGGTATCTACCTTACTTTTCAGCTCAGTAATACCTTTTTCGGCCTGCAGTGCCCTCTTCCGGCCTTCAAAGGAAAATGGACGTGTCACAACACCAACAGTTAAAGCACCTAATTCCTTAGCTACTTCAGCAACAATAGGGGCACCTCCGGTTCCGGTCCCACCGCCCATACCGGCAGTTACAAAAACCATATCTGCACCTTTTAAAATCTTTAAGAGTTCCTCCCGGCTTTCCTCCGCAGCCTTGGCCCCAATCTCAGGATTCGCCCCTGCTCCCAGACCCTTGGTTAACTTTGTTCCTATTTGAACTTTTTGTGCCGCATGCGCCAACTGCAAAGCCTGTGAATCTGTATTGATTGACACAAACTCTACTCCCTGAAGGCCGGCCGTAATCATCCGGTTCACTGCATTATTGCCGCCTCCGCCTACGCCGATTACTTTAATCTCTGCAAACTGGTTTACATCGATATCAAATTCTAGCATCTATGGATTTAGACCCCCTCGCCTCTTTTTCCTTATTCATCAATAATTCTAGATGACATTTTAATTATCCTTTTATTTCTGATTAACTTTTTCCGGAAACTTCTCAACTTTGTTATTTGAAAAAATGTTTCATTCTCAGAGCTCGCTATTTTTTTAGTAAATGCCTGCGAATAACCGCCACATTCTGGAAAAGGCGGACACCAAAGGCTACGACCGCAGCCAAATAAAGGTCGACCCCGATCCGGTCCCCCACATAAGCCAGCAGGCTTGCCAGAAGCATATTACTAAAAAATCCGGTCAGAAAAATTGTACTATCGAAGTTTTTCTCCTGCACAGACCTGACACCTCCCAGAACTGAATCCAGAGCAGCCAGGATTGCCACAGAGAGATATTTGGCATAATCTGCCGGTACTGAGAATGGACTGATATATCCAATAACCAAACCTAAAACGAGTCCCAAAACCGGCAACCACATTACTGTTTCCCCCTATTAACGGCCAATTACAAGCTTGGCCGCCGTATAGTCAATATAACGTACCCCTTGTTGAAATGATTGGTAACTTTCATCATTGATAAGTTGAAATAACGCCGCCAGCTTTGCTTGCCAGTCATCGGCCTTGCCCAAACGAACTTCTACACCGCTCGTAAGATAGAGGGTAATTTGCTCGATTGTATTAATATGCACTTCCCCAATTAACGGCAAAAGATCGCTTGGGGCCTGACTAAGTAAAAGCAAGGTTGAGGTTAAAGCAGGATTGGAAATATTTTGACCGGGTCCCGCTGATTCGGGAAGCTCAATTCCGCCAATCACAGGGTTGTCCTTACTGGGCCAGCTCTCCAGTCTTCTAAGAAAAACACCCTCAGAATCAACCTCTATGAGCCCTTTGGAAACAAGAATGAGCGCTGCGGGTGTTCGTTCCGATATCTGAATAATTAACGTGCGCGGCAGCTTCCTCTGAAAGCTCACTTCGAGCACCAGCGGTTGAAGTTTGATCCTGCGGCTCAGAACACTTTTCTCAAACAGGAAAATATTCTGGCCCTGGACCTGACCGGCAAATTTCTGTATCTCAGCCTCAGGTATATTGCTCAGGCCGTTTACTTTAATTTCCTGTATCGCAAAAAAACCGGAATGCAAAAAGAAAACCATACCCATCGAAACCAGGATAAAAAGTATTACCAAATACAGAATAGAAGCATTCACTTTCTTGGGCTGCATCAATTTTCCCCCTTACCCCAAGTATAACGAATACTTCGCATTCCTGTCATGCCTTTTGCACAAAATGTTTCAAATTATCGTGGATTAGGACTGACCCTGCGCAATTTGGCCCCAACTTGCCTGTACTTTTGTTCAATATTTTCATACCCGCGATCGATGAAATTAACATTCTCCAGCACGGTTACCTCCTCAGCAGCTAAACCGGCCAGGAACAAAGCAGCTCCGGCACGTAAATCTGTCGCTTCAACGAAAGCTCCCTCCAAGGTCGGCACTCCCCGGATAATTGCTGTCCTGCCCTCAACTGTAATATTGGCACCCATCCGCCGCAATTCGTCTACATGCTGAAAGCGGTTCTCAATGATTGTTTCAGTTATTATGCTGGTCCCTTCAACACAGCTCAGCATGGCCATAAATTGAGGCTGCATATCTGTCGGGAAACCCGGATAAGCCATAGTTTTACAATCGACAGGCTTGATCCGGCCCTTCTGGCGTATCCGGATAAAATCATCACCCTGCCATACTTCAGCCCCGATCAAACGCAGCTTGGCGATGATTATTTCCAGGTGTTCCGGGATTACATTCTGCACCATAATATCTCCCTGGGTCATAACCGCTGCCGCCAAATGCGTACCTGCTTCAATCCGGTCCGGGATTACTGTATGCTCCGCCGGTTTCAGGAAATCAACCCCTTCTATCCGAATGGTATCCATGCCCGCTCCCCGGACCTTGGCCCCCATTTTGGTCAGGTAATTTTGCAAATCAATAATCTCCGGTTCCCTGGCTGCATTATGAATCAGGGTTACCCCTTTGGCAAGGACAGCTGCCATCATTATGTTTTCCGTAGCCCCAACGCTGGGAAGGTCCAAATAAACATCAGCACCATGTAATTCATCCGCCCAGGCCTCTATGTAGCCGTGCTTCTCCAGGACCCTTACTCCCAGGTTTGTTAAACCTTTAATATGCTGGTCCATAGGCCGGGAGCCAATGGCACATCCGCCCGGCATGGCTATGCGCACCCGTCTGTTCCGAGCCAGGATCGGCCCTAAAATCAGGTTTGAGGCCCGCATTTTGCGCATTAAAGATTCATCAACCTCCCAGCAGTCAATCGACCCGGCATCTATTAATAAAGCTTCATTTTGTCGTTTAACCCGGCAGCCCAAATGTTCTAAAACTTCAATCATATGAGTAATATCTGCTAACCGGGGAATTTCCAATAAGGTCGAAGTACCTTCTGCCAATAAAGCGGCCGCCAGCAGAGGGAGAGAAGCATTTTTCGCACCGCTTACCCTGATCGTACCTGTCAGGCTCTGTTTTCCTGTAATGACATAGCGATCCATAGCCACTACAATTACCCCCTCCATTTTAAGTATTCTACCTCAGGCTGTAGATCCAGGCCGTATTTCCTGAGAATATCCTCCTGGATATCCTGAATCAGCCCCAGCACATCACCGGCAGTTGCCTGTCCGGTATTCACAATAAAATTAGCGTGTTTTTCGGAAACAAAAGCTCCTCCCCGGCCTTTTCCTTTCCAGCCGGCTGCTTCAAGCAGCCGACCGGCCGACTCTTGCGGAGGATTGCGGAAAACACTCCCGGCATTGGGTAATTCCAAAGGCTGGGCAGCCTTTCTTTTCGCCAGGTTACTTGCCATACCGGCCAGAAGTTGTTTTCTGTCTCCCGGTTCAAACCAGAATTCCGCTTCCAGGATCAGGCCTTTGCCCCTCAGGCAACTCTCCCTGTAAGTAAATTTCAGGTCCCTGCGGGGGAGTTCCTGGAGCTCCCGCTCCATTAATACCTTAACTTTAATAAGTTTTTGGGAAATTTCCCCGCCATAGGCACCGGCATTCATTATTATCGCTCCGCCGATAGTCCCGGGTATTCCCCGGGCAAAATCCAAGCCGCTCCAGCCTCTTTCGGCTGTTTCCTGAGCTAAACGGGCCAGGCTGTATCCTGCTTCAACAGTAACCTTGTAATCACCCCAGGTCAGCTTTTGCAGATCAGTTGTAACGATTGTTAAGCCGGGAAGCCCCGCATCTGCGATCAAAAGATTGGAGCCCCTGCCGATAATCCAGACCGGAATCCCGGCTGACTCAGCCAGTTTAACCGCCTCAATCAGGGTCTGCCGGTCAGGAGGCCAATAAATATATTCAGCCGGCCCACCTATTTTCCAGGTTGTCAAATCCCGTAAAAGGTAATTCCTTGCTTTGCGTCCCGGCAAATTGTCCAGCATCATCATTTTTACACCTCGGTGATTTTCCTGGTTCACTGTTCCAAACTTCACCTGCAGCCTGTTTAAGATCAAACCAGGAAACTCCTAGATTAAAAGCCAAGCCTATCGTATCATACACTGCTTGTTCCAGGTCCTGCTCAGACCAGCGCGGCAAAGCCCCCAGGAACCTGCGGCAATCCTGGTCAGCATAAAAATCAACTTCTTGTCCGCGTACTCTCCAGGAGGCTTGATTAGTTTGAAGCACCTTGGGCCTTCCCGGAACCTTTTCCCCGGCTACTGATTTCAGCCAGGCTAAAGGTACTATCCAGATAACTCCCCGGCCTCTTTCCCCCAGCCAATTATCCCCATTCTGCCAGAGAAGCGAAGGTTCAAAACCGGCTTTATGTAAGAATTCCCACAACAAGGGCCGCTCTTCCCACAAAGCAGTGGGCCCTGAAAGCGGAATAAGGATCTCACCTTCCCACAAGCCTGTCAAAAAGTCCTGAATAGTTTGTTTTTTCAGGCAGCCTCTTACCGAACCCCCGGAATTTAACTCTGTCACAGGTACCTCAGGCCAGAATAGTCCCTGCCAAAAGCAAACATCTTCATGCTCTTTGTAATCTTCCCCCAACTCTTCCGTCCAGCTGCCCAGGTCATATTCCAGGTTCAGCGTTGTCAGCAATGTTTGGACACCCTTCAGCCCTTGTGAAGAATCCCCTGTAACCAGTCTAAGCTTCCGTCTCGGCCACATTTCATTCACTCCCTCCACCTTTGACAATCATATCTTATGCCCAACTGTCAAAAGTGGTGCCTCCCGGGCTTGGAAAGGCGAATATCGAACCTCGACTTAAGGCCGGCCGGTCTCCCGGCACAAATTAACTATCTTATTTAGAGCCCCGGGCTGAGCTAAATTCCCGGCAGCAGTACTCATTTGTTCCAACAAAGATTCATCAGTCAGCAATTCGCTGATTGTTTTCCAGAGTTTCGCTCCATTCAAGTCCTGATCCAAAATCAGCCTGGCTGCTCCGGCCCGGACAAAAGAACGCGCATTATGTTCCTGATGATTAGCGGCAGCATAAGGATAAGGAATCAAAATACTGGCTTTGCCGGCCACCGCAATTTCCGCCAGGGAGGCAGCCCCGGCCCTTCCTATACTTAAATCCGCACAGGCCAGGGCCTGGGGGATATCTTCCAAATACTTAACAACTCTCCAGTGGGAACGTTCCCAGATAATGTTTTCACTTTTTAACCTCTCGCTGGTTTCCTGATAGGTTTCCTTACCCGTAGCCCAGATCAGCTGGATTTCCGGGCGGAGACTTAAATTCTTAAGCACTGTAACCATTGCTTGATTAAGAGTCAGGGCCCCCCTGCTCCCGCCTGTCACCAAAATCGTCTTTTTCTCAGGCTGAAAACCGAAATGCCTTGAACCTTCCGCCCTGGAAATCTGCCCGATCTCCGCTCTCACCGGCAAACCGACCTGGACAACCTTTTTTTTCACTCCAAAATGCTCGATGCTCTCTGGAAAGGTTACCATAACCCGCCGGACAAATAAGGCCAGGATCCTGTTGGTTAGCCCGGGAAAAGCGTTTTGTTCATGCAATAAGGTTGGAATACCGGATAAGGCTGCTGTAAGGACAACCGGACCTGAAACATAGCCGCCTGTCCCTATGACCAGGTCGGGATGAAAGCGCTTCAGGATTTTCCTGGTCTCCCCTACGGCCTGCAAACTATTACCTGCTGCCCTGAACAGCTCGCTCCCCAGTTTACGCGGTAATCCCTTGCCGGAAACCCCCGCAAAGTCCAGGCCGCTCTCCGGT
Organism: Desulfitobacteriaceae bacterium; assembly: GCA_028704155.1. Taxonomy (GTDB): domain Bacteria; phylum Bacillota; class Desulfitobacteriia; order Desulfitobacteriales; family Desulfitobacteriaceae; genus UBA2264. Next base: position 16,017 of record JAQVLN010000015.1, on the reverse strand, counting down.
ACGAGCCTGGCCTCCATTCCTTCACGTGTTCCTACATAAAGGATTTGGGTATCCGGTTCCCTGGCTAACAATCCTTGGGCAATCGCCAGGGCCGGATAGATATGTCCGCCGGTTCCTCCCCCGGTTACAATCACACGCATAAAGCACCCCCTCTTCGATGTCTTGAGGCTCAGGCTTCGCGCCTCGCTACTGCCTGGAGATATTTAAAAGTACGCCTGCTCCCAACATGGTGAAAATCAACGAGGTCCCCCCATAGCTCAAAAACGGCAGTGTAATCCCCGTAACAGGCAAAACTCCGCTGACAACACCTATATTGATCATCGCCTGAACGGCAATTATTGATGTTAACCCTACGGCCAAAAGGCCTGTAAAAGCATCGTTTGCCCCCATAGCAGCTTTATAACCACGCCAGACCAGCAAAAAAAAGAGCATAATAACCAGGGTTGCCCCCACAAAGCCCAATTCTTCGCCAATCATCGCAAAAATAAAATCTGTATGATTTTCCGGTAAATATAGGAACTTTTGCCTACTTTGACCCAAACCCAAACCAAACAAGCCGCCCGGACCTAAAGCCAATAAGGCCTGGATTGTCTGAAACCCCTTTCCCGAAGGGTCAGCCCAGGGATCCAGAAAAGCCAGGATCCTGCGCATCCGGTAGGGGGCAGCTGCAATCGCTGCCACCATCAGCCCTAAACCTGCTCCTGCCAGAGCAGACAAATGCCTCACCCTGGCTCCGGCGGCAATCAGCATAAAAAAGCTTGTTCCGATCAAGGCCAAAGTTGTACCTAAATCCGGTTGCAGCATAATAAGTCCCGCTACCAGCGCCAACAACCCCAGAACCGGCAATAATCCCTTCCGAAAAAAGGTTATTTTACGCGGATCAAGAGCCAGGATGTGGGCCATAACCAAAATCATGGCCAGTTTGATGACTTCAGAAGGCTGAATAGATAAGGGGCCCAAACCAATCCAGCGGTCCGCACCGTTAACCCGCCGTCCTATACCGGGTACTTTTACCAGGATCAACAAGACAATCGCCAGATATAAGGCCGGTTTAACCCAGCGGCGCAAGAATTGCGGATCTATCCTCATGCTAAAAAACATCGCCGCCAAACTTATTGCCACCCACATGATCTCCAGCTTGAAATAGTGCAAAGGATCATTAAACTGCAAATATCCTTTGACGGCACTTGAGCTGTAAACCATAACTATCCCTATAGTCAAAAGGGCTAAGATTGACCCCAGTAAGATCATATCCGGTCGGCGGCGGCTGCGCATCTAAAGATCCCCCTTTTTTTAAATTGGTTCTTTATAATGCCTACGCACTAACTGCTTAAACAATTCCCCTCTTTCTTCATAACTCTTAAACATATCCCAGCTTGTGCAAGCCGGTGACAGTAAAACCACATCCCCTGGTACCGCTTCGGCTATAGCCTTTTCCACTCCCTCAGCGAATGATGAGCCCCGGACCAGCCGCAGGACACCTGCTTCCCTGGCGGCAGCTGCCAGCTCTTCAGCCGCCTCACCCAACAGAATCAGACTTTTGACCCGCTTGCTGACCAGCTTCATAAACTCCCGAAAATCCAAACCTTTATTCCGGCCACCGGCAATTAAAACCAGAGGTTCCGCAAAAGCCAAAATTGCCTTTGCGGCAGCATCAGGGTTTGTTCCCTTGGAATCATTGATAAACAAAATACCGTCATAAGTACCCACATTTTCCTGCCGGTGTTTCACACCCTTGAATTCCCGTAATCCCCGGGCAATCTCAACCCAGGAAAGTCCCAGTTCCTGGGCAGCTGCCGCAGCAGCCAGGACATTTTCCAGGTTGTGGCTGCCCCGGAGCTGCAATTCCTGCCGGCTCAGGATTGGGATAACAATACCCTGTTCCGAATAGACAATCTCCTCCCCCCTTAACCCAAAACCATTTTCCAGCAGGCCCAAAGGATTAAAATAGATTACCCGGCCTTTGATCCGGGAACCTAAACCCCGTACCACAGGATCAGCCCAATTCAGAATAGCCAGATCTTCGGCAGTCTGGTTCTCAAAAATCCGCATTTTAGCGTTTAGATAATTTTCCAGACTGCCGTGACGGTCAAGATGATCAGGTGTAATGTTTAAGAAGATGCCGATGTTTGCCCGGAATTTATCAATAAATTCCAATTGGAAACTGGATAATTCGGCAACAATAATCCCCTCTTTACCCAAGTTTTCTATCCGGCCGCTCAAGGCAACCCCTATATTACCCGCAACTATTGAAGGCCGTCCTGTCCTTTGCGCCAGTTCCCCGATTAGAGTAGTTGTCGTAGTCTTGCCATTGGTTCCGGTAATAGCGACACAGGTCGCCGAACTAGCCCGCATTGCCAGTTCAACCTCACTCCAAACCGGGATTCCGGCAGCTAATGCTTCAGCAACAAGGCTGTTCCGGGGAGATACACCTGGTGACAAAACCAGCAGCTCAGGCTGTACTTGCTGCCATTCGGGAATTCTGCCCAGCAAAAGGTGTTCCGGATCAAGGCCAAGTTCCTCTATCCCGGAAAGTTCCGAAAGTTTCTTTTGATCAGTCAAGAAAACCTCGGCACCTAAATATTCTAATTTACGTACGGCAGCCTGACCGCTGAGGCCCGCTCCAAAAACCAGGGCACGTTTTCCCTCCATATTAACCTCCAAGCCTAATTCAAATTTATAAGCAATTTATCCCAGAGTCGGTATAAAGGCGATAACCCCCAAAATTCCGAAAATCAGGGAGGCCATCCAAAAAACAAGCACTACCTTCCACTCACTCCAGCCACCTAATTCAAAGTGATGATGCAGCGGACTCATCCGGAAAACCCGTTTGCCTCTCTGCTTAAAGGAGATTACCTGGATAACCACCGAAAGGGCCTCCAGAATAAAAAGACCTCCGATAATCAGCAGGACTGCTTCACTTTTAGTCAGGATCGCCAAACCGGCCAAAGCACCGCCTAAGCCCAGGGAACCCGTATCTCCCATGAAAACCCGCGCCGGATGAACGTTAAACCGCAAAAAACCCAGACAACCGCCAACCAGGGCTGCTGCAAATACCGCCATATCTGTCTCATGGGCCAGCACAGCCACCCCTCCTCCAAAGTTGACTGTAAGCAATGCTATCAGGAAATAACTTAAGCCGCTGAAAAAAACACACCCGGAAGCGAGGCCATCCAGGCCATCTGTCAGATTGACTGCATTGGTGATGCCTACAATCAGAATGGCTGCCAGCAAATAATAAAACCAGCCGGCATCCCAATGAATTGAAGTAAAAGGAATAGCAATGTCTGTGCCGCGGCCCAGCAATTTAACCGACACCAAACACAGAATCACTGCCAGGCCAAATTGTCCCAGCAGTTTCTGATAAGCCCTGAGCCCCAGGTTACGATGCCTAAAAATCTTGATAAAATCATCCAGAAAACCAAGCAGGGCAAAGCCTAAAGTGGCTCCCAGCAGAGTTACCATTTCCAGGGAGGTCGGCTTTTCAGCTGCTGCCAGGGAACCGGCAACGATCCCCGCCAAAAAGATCAGGCCCCCCATCGTAGGAGTTCCTGCCTTCTGTAAATGTCCTTGCGGACCATCTTCCCGAATGTTTTGGCCAAATTTGAGAATACGTAAAATTGGAATTAAAAACAGACCCAGAATTAAAGTAACTAATAATGATACCCCGGCCGCTGTCATAAAACGATCTGACATCAATCTTTTCCTTCCTCTTTCCTTAGCCTTGCTGTAATCTCTTCCATTTTCATTCCCCTTGAACCTTTGATCAGGACCCAGGCCCCGGATTCCAAACCTTCCAAAATTTTAATAGCTTTCCCGGCAGCCTCCTCCAGGGAAGCACAAGTCTCGATTGATTGGTCCGGGAAACCCGCATTTTGGGCTCCCCTGGCAATATCCCCGGCCATTTGTCCCACTGTAATTAACCTGGAAATTCCTAATTTGGCGGCTGTTGCTCCTACCTCCCGATGTCCTGACTGACTATTTGAGCCCAATTCGTACATTTCACCCAGGATAGCCAGGGTTGGTTTTTGGCCGGCCCGCTCTTTCAAAATCTTCAAAGAGGCCTGCATCGAAAGCGGATTGGCATTGTACACATCACTGACCAAAACACTGCTGTATCTGCCCTCCAGAACCTCTAGGCGCATTTGGGAAATTTCCAGCCCGGCAAGGCCAAGTGCTCCAACTTCCAGGGGAATTCCCCATTCTATTCCCACAGCCAAAGCTGCCAGGGCATTAAGAACATTATGTTCTCCCGGCAAAGGAAGCTCAACTTCCGCCGACTGCCCGTCATAAGTAACTGTAAAAACAGTTCCCAAGACACCCGACTGCCTTAGGTTAGACCCCTTTACGTCCGGCCGATGATATCTGCCCTTCAGACCGTAATAAAGCAGCGGAGTGCAGCTGTTTTGGGCCTTCTGACAGGAATAGTAATCCTCAGCATTAAGTATTGCCCTGCCGGCAGCAGGCAAATTAGCGATCAATTCCCACTTGGCCCGGGCAATATTGTCCTGAGTTCCCAGGAGTTCCAGGTGACTGATCCCGATATTGGTAATTACGCCCGTATCAGGCCGGGCAATTTTACACAAGGCCTCAATCTCATTCAAGCCCCGCATACCCATTTCCAGGACCAGCATTTCAGTCCCGGCAGGGGCATTGAGAATGGTCAGAGGCAAACCCAGTTCATTATTTTGATTGTCAATATTCTGATAGACTTTGTATTTCCGGGCCAGCACAGCAGCAAGCATATCTTTGGTAGTAGTCTTGCCATTACTCCCGGTAATTCCTATAACCCGGGCACCTGATTCCCGGCGGCGGACCTGCGCCAGTTTCTGCAAAGCAGAGGCTGCCGAAGCCACAAAAATCAGGGCCTTACCTTTCGGAATAGCCGGAATTTTAACAGGCTTCCCGGGATCTGAAATCTCGGCAACAGCCAAAACAGCCCCGCGTTCCCAGGCACTGGCAATAAAAGCGGCCCCATCTACTTTTTGGCCGGAAAAGGCCATGAATATTTCTCCGCCCTGAACCAGACGGCTATCTAAAACACAGCCTCTAACTTCCAGATCCGGGTCCCCCAGCAAATCAGCCCGGAGAATTCGGGCTACTGTCCGAGTCTGCCAAATTCCCATATCCTAACCCCCTTAACGCCTGCCGGGAAACCTCCCGATCATCAAAAGGAAAAACACGGGAACCGATAAGCTGTTCGGTCTCATGACCCTTACCGGCAAGCAAAATCGTATCACCTGCCCGGGCCAGACCGCAAACAGTCTTGATTGCTTCCCGTCGGTCTCGCAGGGCTATGTGCTCAACCCCGGTAACACCGCCCAGGATTTCCCTGATGATTTGGTCAGGATCTTCCGTACGTGGATTATCCGAAGTAACTACAACAAAATCACTCCATTTGGCAGCCACTTCCCCCATCAGAGGACGTTTGCCTTTATCCCGGTCCCCTCCACAGCCGAAAACAGTCAGCAAGCGACCGCCGGTAAACTCTTTTGCCGTACGCAGGACATTGTCCAAACCGGCGGGGGTATGGGCATAATCAACAATTACATTAAACGGCTGACCCAGTTTTATACTCTCGAAACGACCGGGTATGCCGGGAATTTCCGCAATAACTTCGGCAATTTGTTGGCTGTCATACCCTCGTTCCACTGCCCAGGTAAAAGCAGCCAGAGTATTATAAACATTAAAAACCCCTGGAGTCTGGGAATAAAGCTCCTGTCGTTTCCCTTTAAAGCAAGCATAATAATGAACTCCGGCGGCCGTGACGGTAACTTCTTGCGCCTGGTAATCCAGACCGGCTTGTGTCCCATAACTGATTACCGGCGCCGCAGAGGCAGTTTTTAAGGTCTGGAAAGCGGCATCATCACCATTGATTACCGCCATTTTAGGCTGCTTGCTGCCCTTAAGCTCCCTGAATAAAAGCGCTTTGGCCCGCAGGTACTCAGCCATGGTTTTATGATAATCCAAATGGTCCTGGGTCAGATTGGTAAAGATTGCCGAATCAAATTCACAGCCTCGCACCCGGCCGAAGTCCAAGGCATGTGAAGAAACCTCCATCGCTGCCAAACCAACCTTTTCCTCAAGCATCTTGGCCAAAAGCCGCTGCAGTTCACAAGCTTCCGGGGTTGTTCGCTTGCCCGGGATTTGCTTTCCTGCAATACTTGCTCCTAAAGTTCCGATCAAACCTACTTTCCGGCCGGCCGACATCCCAATTCTCTCCAGCAGGTGAATAATTGTTGTCTTGCCATTCGTCCCGGTAACCCCAACAAGCTCCAAATGCTCACTCGGCCGGTCATAGATCCCAGCCGCCAAGAGCCCCAGTTCCTTACGAACGTTGGCTACCTGAATTTGGGGAACTGCCCAAGGCAGAAACTTTTCTACCACCAGGGCGACCGCCCCGGCTTTAATTGCTGCTGCAGCAAAATCATGTCCATCAGCCTTCAAGCCTGGTACACATCCAAAAATATCTCCTGCCTTAACCTGCCGGGAATCAATCTCGATTCCTTGTACCAGGATATTTAAATCTCCGGATGAGGCCAGTACCCTGCTTCGGGTCAGCAAGCTTTTCAGTTGTTTATTTACTTCTGGCACCTCATCACTACCTTTCTGAATTCTATGCCGGATACTCAATAGCTGATACTTCAACTTATTCTCTCACTTATTATAGACAGTTCTGCTCAAAGGCAGACCCCGGTTTGTTAATTTGAAAGCGGTATTCGTCCCGGCAAAGCCTTTATTGCCTCAATATCTTCGTCTTCCTCTTGCCACCAATTGGCAGCAGCTGTTTGACCGGCCTCCTGTCCCAGATATAACAGGACAGTTGAACCTTCCTCTACCCTGGCATCCCCATGGGGAATCTGGTCCAGGACAACTTCCCCCTGACCTTCTGTTTCCAGCTTAAACCCGACCTGATTAAGGATTTTTTGAGCTTCTTCCAAGGACAGCCCCAAGACAGAGGGAATTACAGCCGCTTTTTTGACAGGCGGAAATTCCAAACCCGGCAGCGGCTTGCTGGGCGTAAGCGGGGCAGCCGGATCTGGTTTGAGACCTAAATATTTCAAAGAATCCAGCATAACTGCCTGGACCGGCGGGGCTGCTACCACGCCTCCGTAAAACGGGACTCCGTCAATAACCGCCAAAATTGCCAGACGCGGTGAATTCGCCGGCGCAAAACTGACAAAGGAAGCAATGTACTCTCCCTGAACATACCCGCCATTGACAACTTTCTGAGCAGTCCCGGTTTTTCCGGCAACCCGGTAACCCGGCAGAAAAGCCCTGCGCCCGGTACCATTGGTTACAACACCCTCCAGAATTTCACATTCCAGGTTTGATGTCTCCTTGCTGATAACCTTGCGGACTTCTTCCTTTTTAAAAGGTGTAACAACCTGGCCATTTGAATCAACAATTTCCCTGACAAGCTGAGGTTTAAGCAATGTCCCTCCGTTAGCAACAGCCGCTACTGCCGTCAGCAGCTGGATAGCAGTTACATTATTGGTTTGACCAATAGACATCGTGGCCAGGTCCAAAGCAGTGGCCTTCTTCTTATTGGCCAGAATACCGAGTGCTTCCCCGGACATCTCGATGCCTGTTTTCTGACCAAAGCCAAAATCCTGCAAGTATTTGTAAAACTTATCCATTCCCAGTCGCTGACCCATTTCCACAAACCCCGGATTACAGGAGTTTTCGGCAACCTGCCTGAACGTCTGGTCACCATGCCCCCCGGCTTTCCAGCAGCGAACATTTTTGCCAAGCACACTATAGAAACCCTTGTCGAAAAAATGACTATCCACATTAATTTCCTTTTCTTCAAGCGCGGCTGCCAAAGTAATAATTTTAAAGGTAGAACCAGGTTCATACCCGTTTTGGACAGCAATATTCCTGCGGACACCGGGATCATACTCCTGATAATGATTGGGGTCAAAAGAGGGGAGTGTGGCTATCGCCAGCATTTCACCGCTGCTGGGGTCCATAACAAGGATCGAGGCACTTTTAGGTACCTGGCCTTCCATATTGACACCCTGACCGGACATAATTTTCTGAAGTTCACGTTCTGCAAAAGCCTGAATATTTTTGTCGATAGTCAACCTTACCGTATTACCCTGCTGTGGAGCCAGATATTGATGCTCTGCCTCAGGCAGCTCAATCCCGTTTGCCGCAAATTCTCTGAGTATACTGCCAGGGATCCCATTCATTTCCTGATTCCTGGTTAACTCTATTCCTTCCAAGCCCTGGTTATCTATTCCGGCGAAACCGATCAGATGAGCGGCCAGCGAACCGTTCGGATAATATCTTTGGCTGTCCTCGGTAGTGCCAATGCCGGGATATTTCCGGGCCCTTACCTGGGCAGCAATCTCAGGTGTTACTCTTTTCTGGACATACTCCAGAATAGAACGTTTGCTAATCCGTTCCTCAATCTCGCTTTCGGTTTTTCCCAATAATTGAGCTAAATCGGCCGCAATTTCCTTCGTCCGGCCTGATTGCCTGACCTCGGCAGGAACAGCGTAAATTGTCTCACTGCTGACACTCATTGCCAAAACGTTCCCCTGCCGGTCTTCAATATTTCCTCTTTTGGGAGCAACCGGTACTCCGCGAAAATGAGTATCATCGGCAATTTTGCTCAAGCCTGCCCCCTGACCCAGTTGAACATAAGCCAAGCGAATAACCAGAACAAGCAGAAAAACTGCAACACATAAAAAAAGAAAGGCAATCCTTTTGCGCATTACGACATAAGGACTCACTGGCCCCCCCCCTATTTTTGGGGTTCCTGCGTAACAAAGGCACCTTCCCTCAGAATTGATTAACAGTTATGTACAAGACCGATTAGTCATCGAATTTTATGTCCGATACAGGGGTTGCCGTTTGCTGAAATGCCGGAACACCCATTTCTTCATTAGCAGCAGTTATATTACCCGAAATATACACTTTTCCCCGGGGTTTTTCCATACCCATTGCCAAGGCAGTACTTTCAATATGCCCGACTGAGCGCAATTGATCAACCTTAACCAGCAAAAGATCATTCCTGGCTTCAAGGGCTGTTATTTCTTTTTGCAATTTGTGAATTTCGGCCGCCTTTACAACTGTGAGGTTAAGTATTTCCGCCCCGATAAATCCAACTAAAGCAACCAGCAGGATCAAAGACAGGACGCTTTTCAACCGGGCATAGCTGTTGACTCTTTTAGCCGGGTTCCGTTTGACCGGATTCTGTTTAGCATAATTCGGCTGCTGCCATTCATTTTTTTTCTGTGCCAATACCAAGGGTATTCCTCCTCTTCCCAGTTTAGAACGTCAGATTTTTTCGGCAACCCGCAATTTAGCACTCCGGGACCGCGGATTATTTTCTGCTTCCCGAACAGAAGGCAGGAGAGGTTTTCGAGTAATAATCCTGGCCCGGACTTCCGCACCGCAGCAACATAACGGCAGACCCTTCGGACAAGTACATTGGCCTAACCAGGACTGCATCCTCTTCTTTACAATCCTGTCCTCCAACGAATGAAAGGTAATTACCGCCAACCTCCCGCCGGAACCCAGACATCTTAAAGCCTGGTCCAAAACCTGGTCCAAAACATTCAATTCATCATTGACAGCAATCCGTAAAGCCTGAAACGTTCGTTTAGCGGGATGAGGCCCTTCCCGCCGCGCCGAAGCAGGGATTGCAGCCTTAATTACTTCAACTAACTGTCCGGTACGTTCCAAAGGTTTTTGGGCCCGTTCCCTGACAATAAAAACAGCAATACGGTGTGCCCATTTCTCTTCACCATATTGCCGGATGATCCTGGCCAGTTCTTGTTCTTCCCAATTATTTACGATCTCATAAGCAGTCAAACCAGCAGCGGTATCCATTCTCATATCCAGAAATGCGTCTTGGCTATAACTGAATCCGCGCTTTGCTTCATCTAATTGAGGAGAAGAAACACCCAGATCAAACATAATCCCTTGTACAGGGAGCAATTCCAGCCTGGCTAAAGTTCTTTCGAGAAAAAGGAAATTTTCTTTAACTATAGTTACCCGTTCGTCCCCGGCAAATACTTCCCGGGCATGTTTAATCGCCAGCTCATCCTGATCAAAACCTATCAATTTGCCCTGAGGAGTTAAACGGCTGAGTAATAATCGGCTATGTCCGGCACCGCCAAGGGTGCAATCTACATATACACCAGCAGGATCAGTCAATAAAAAGTCTACAGTCTCTTCCCGCAAGACTGTCAGATGCTCAAACTCCAACTTAATTCGTTCCTCTCTAGATTCCCAGGTGAACCAGGGATTCAGCAGTCTTAACATATAATTCCTCTGCCTGGCTGCTGTAATCTGACCATAAAGCCTGGCTCCAGATTTCGACCCGGGTAGATATTCCCACTAACACAACATCCTTTTCCAATTGGGCATATTCCCGCAAATTGGCCGGTAACAGAATTCTGCCCTGTTTGTCTACTTCACATTCAGTCGCCCCGGAAAAGAAAAAACGAACAAAAGCCCGAACATCTTGCTGGGTAAAAGGCAGGGTGCGCAATTTTTGTTCCAGGGCAGTCCACTCTGAGATTGGGTAAACAAACAGACAATGATCCAACCCTTTGGTAGCAATAAAACGTACTCCCAGGGCTTCCCGAAATTTGGCCGGGACAATTACCCGACCCTTGCCATCAATTGTATGGAGATATTCCCCCATAAACATTTTTGTTCACCTGCTCAGAAAGGGTTTTCCACCCACTTTCCACCACTACTCTCCACTTATTCTTCATCACCAGCGATTTTCCTGCTTAATTTAAAGCTTTTTTTGAAAAAACTTGCTTAAATAAAAAAAGACGCTGTTAATTTAGCTATTAACAGGTCTTTTACTGTTGAGTCAGATATTTAATTAGATAATTAATTTTCTGTTACAACCTTGTTTAACTGTTCAACCAGATTATCTACATCCTTGCCATGAGTTCTGGCTGCACCTTCAATACTTTCCATTGTCGAAGAGGGACAGCCCAGACAATGCATGCCTAAATTAAGAAAAATCGGTACTGTCTGAGGATAGAGACGCAAAACCTCTCCAACTGTCATATCTTTGCTAATCATACGGAACCCCCTAAATTTTAAGATAATTTAGTTTATTTTAATAGTATAAAGCATTATCTGAAAACTGGCAACTTTTTTTCGTGGATAGGCCCGAACCTGGTCAGACCCTAACCAATTAGTTTTCTGGCGCTTTCTCGTTCTCTTGTCCCAATCAAAATATTTTCCTCTGAATCCAACTCCATTTCCAGTTCACGTAAGGGACTGTTCATTCGTTCCGCAAAATCAGCCTTCTCGTAATCCAGCTGTTCAAAAATATTTTTCATATTTTCACGGATTTGCTCAATATTTCTCAGGTGCTGTTTGGTTTCATAAGTATTTATCTTGAATGCAGATATGAGTTTCTGCATTTTTAATTTAAGCTGCGCATTTGCACCCCAAAGTTCCCGGTTTTTTTTATACATTTTCTCCAGGCTTGCTGAAATTCTGTTATTTTGCTCCTGGAGCATATTTTTTAAGGCAAGAAGGCCGTTTTTCTCAGTTAACACTTCCTCGTACTGTTCAACTATGAGTTCATACTCAGTTTGAATTCTTTCATAATCTGCTCTATTTACCGCCTCGTCTCTGCTTTCGCTTTCTTCCTGAAGCTGCTTGACCATCATTGTCAATTGATGATTACTATCGGTTAGCAATGTTTTCTCCGCCTGATAATCTGCACACTGTTTCTCTGATTGAGCAAGCTTTTGCGTCAAAATAAGATCTTCTTGTTCTGACTCTTCATATGCAGCAAGTTTGGTTTTCAAAGCCGAATTTTCTTTCAATTTTTCCTCATAAGCTCTTAGATCAGCTTGGGATAATGAATACTCCTCAAACTCCTGAAGCTTCTCCTGGAGATCACTGAGTGCTGTTGTAGCATTATCGAATTGTTTATGGTAATCATCCCGTTCCAGGGTAAGCATTGCATTCTTCGTTTTGTGTTCTTCCAGCTCGTTTTGAAAAGAAAGTTCGGCCAGGTGAAGCCTTTCGTCCATGGCCTTAATGTGTTCGGCAACCTCTTTAGGATTGTAGCCCAGTATTCTTTTCCTGAATCCAGGCTTTTCCTCTTCTGATAAGTTCTCTCGCAATTCGCTAAGTTTTAAAGTTTCTTTTTGTTTAATTTGTTGATTCACAGCCCGTTCTCCCCCTATACTCTCCAAAATTTCGATATGTAAATGATCACCCGGCTTTAGTTCCTGTTTCAGTACAAGGCCCGCTTTCACTTCTAACACACGGTCAGCACTGCGGACATATTTGCTGAATTTTCCCGGCGGCATTGAATGCTCTATATGGACAATTTGATCATTGACTGACAAAAAGATTACATCAATGCTGAATTTCATTCCTATCGTATGTACCTGTTTACAGGGACTCAATAGGATTCCTGCTTCGCCCGCAAGACTTTGATGTTTAAGGAGACCGGTCAGACGCTTAAAAAAGCTGTCGGCGATGCTCACTTGATCAGCAATTAAGATACCGTTTTTTCGTATTCGCGCAATTCTCATTCCATTATCCGTTCCCAATTTAATTTATGAATAATTAATCACTTACCGAACTGCTCAATCATCTGTAAAATAGTAGGTCCCAGGAGAATAATAAATAAAACGGGCAAGACAAAAATAACCAGTGGCAACATCATCTTAACAGGGGCTTTCATGGCCTTTTCTTCCGCCTTCTGCCTGCGATTGATCCTCAGCTGCCGAGCTTGCGTTTTCAGAACATTTTTTATTGGGATCCCTAATTGCTCTGCTTGAATCAAGGCACTGATAAAAATACCCAATTCTTCAACCGGTGAACGGTCAGCCAGATTCTTCAGGGCTATTCTGCGCGGTTTGCCCAATTGAATTTCAGTAAGCACTATATTTAGTTCATCGACCAGTATACCGTTCAGCCTTTCGCCTATTTTAGTTAAGGCTGCATCAAATCCCAAACCTGCTTCGATGGAAACACTGAGCAAATCCATAACATCGGGCAGCTGATTGGTTACCTCCCTTTGTCGCTTGCTGATCCTGAACTTAATAAAGTAGATCGGAACTATCATGGACAGGAGGAAGCTTAACATAAAGATAAGAAACCCCGCCGCAGCTCCCGGGGATATGATAAGCACGAAAAGCCCGGCTGTTAAGAAAAACACTCCTGACAACACAAGCCTGGCCGCATTATACTCGTTAACCGAATAATTCAGCCCGGCCAGCTTCAGGTTTCTTGCTAATTGCTGTGCTTTATCTCCTTTCCCTTTGGGTAGATGATTAGACAGATACTTAATGGCTGATGTCAGGATTGGGATAATTACCCTCTCGAAAAAAGGCTTTTCCAGTTCTTCATCCAGGGCATTCTTGTTGCTTTGTCTGATTGAATCAAGCCTTCTCTTTTTACAGTCATAACACCCGGCAAGCTTATAGAAAAGAGTTACAATGAGAACAAAAACCAAAGCTGAGATACTGAAAACCAACAGGAACAGCATGAGAGAGACCCCTCCATGTTTTAAGCTTATTTTAAAATAACCTGTAATAATCACTGAATTTAGTATTTAATAGAAACAATTTTTTTGATAATCAGAAAACCGATTGTTTCCAGTACCGCTGCCGTAATCAACATGGCGACCCCGGCAGACGTATAAAAGAAACTCTCAATATACACAGGATTGATCATCGAAAATAATAGCAACATACAAACAGGCAAAAGCCCGACAATTATACCCGAGCTTCTGGCAGTAGCCGTTAAAACCTTGATTTCACTTTTTAAGTTGAAGCGTTCCTTGATCGTATCGGCGATATTGGATAAGATATCGGACAAGTTACCACCAGTTTGACGTTGGATCAAAATGGCGGAAACGATCATCATAAAACTCTTGCTGTTTAATCTTTCTGCCATTTTACTCAGGGCTTTTTCCAGATTGCTTCCTAAATTAATTTCGCGGGTTACCCGCCCAAATTCTTTGGAAATTGGTTCAGGCATTTCCTGAGCTATGCTGAGCATAGCTTGCTGCAGGGTAAGACCGCTTCGCAGGCTGTTGCAGATGATTGCGATTGCCTCAACCAGTTGCTTTTCGAAAAGTTCCAATCTCTTCATCTTTTTCATGTGCACTACTAACGGCGGTAGGATAACACCTATCAGTAACGCAGCTACAGCAGCTGTAATGCTATCTGTCAAAAAAAGCAAAATAAGCGCCGGTGCCAGAGCAGCTGAACACCAAATTATTAAGAACTCCGAAGGTCGGATGAGCAATCCGGCAGAAATGATTTCATTTTCCATTTTAGTAAAAACTTTTAGCGTTTTTTTCTTATTTTTTCCCTTTTTTTCTTTGGGCTTTTTTTTAAATGTTCCACTCGTTTGGTTATTAGACATTATCTTTTGAAATCTATTGGCAATTAACAGTTTATCTTTCAATACCCTTTGCAAAAAAGCAAGGCTCATCGTAAAGACCGTCAATGCGATAAATAATGTAAGAATTCCTTTGCTCATTGGTTTCCTCCACAGGGGACTATTCTTTTTTAAACCAACCGTAATTTACCTTGACTCCACTGTTGATAAGCTTTTCCAAGCAATGGGGCCGTACCCCGGTGCTAATGAATTGCCCTTTGAACTTTCCCTTACTGTCCAGTTCACCGCTGGTCTCATATTTAAAGATGTCCTGCATGATTATGGTATCACCCTCCATACCATTGACCTCAGTTATGTATAAGACCTTTCTCGTCCCGTCTCTTAGTCTGGATTGCTGCACGATAAGATCAATAGCTGATGATACCTGTTCCCGGATTGCTCTCAGGGGCAAGTCCATACCGGTCATCAGAATCATGGTTTCAATTCTTGATAAGGAATCCCTTGGCGAATTGGCATGAATTGTTGTCAGGGAACCATCATGACCTGTGTTCATAGCTTGAAGCATGTCCAAGGTTTCTGAGGAACGGACTTCACCAACAATGATTCGATCCGGACGCATGCGCAGGGAATTTTTAACAAGTTGGCGAATTGTGATTTGGCCTTTGTCCTCAAGATTAGCGGGACGGCTTTCCAGAGTAATCACATGCTCCTGCAGCAACTGAAGTTCTGCCGCATCTTCGATGGTGATGATCCGTTCATTAGCCGGGATAAAGCCGGATAAGACGTTCAGTAGCGTAGTTTTACCACTGCCTGTTCCACCGGAAACAATGATGTTAAGCTTGCCTTCAACACAGGCTTCCAGGAAAGCTACCATCTTTTTTGAAAGTGAGCCAAATTCCAAAAGCTGTTCAACTGTGATCGGCGTTTTGGAGAATGTCCGGATGGTAATCACGGGCCCCACAAGAGAAAGCGGAGGAATAACAGCATTTACCCTCGAACCATCATGAAGTCTGGCATCGACCATGGGACTGGATTCATCAATATGCCGCCCTACTGAGGACACGATTCTATCGATGATATTCATAACGTGTTCATTATCTTTAAAGCCAACTTCCGATAATTGAATCTTGCCATCCTTTTCTATATAGACCTTGTGCGGGCCATTGACCATGATTTCGGAAACAGTGCTATCCCGCAGCAATACTTCTAATGGACCATAGCCGACAATTTCGTCGAGGATCGCTTCGGATAGTTTATTTCTTTCCAGAATATTGATATCCTCAGCCTCACTATTTACGATCCCTTCTATGAGACTGAATATCTCTGCAGAAATCTCCCGGCCTTGAACTTCTATTTTTTGCTTGTTTATTTCATCAATAATTTTCTGATGGATTTTTGCTTTCAGATTTTCGTGTGCATCGAAACGGCGACCGGTGTGCTTCACTTCTTCAGGAGCTGCTTCTTTTTGTTGAAGTAACTTTTGTTTTTCGATTTTTTCTAAAAGCCCCACTGCACCCATACCCCCTTGCAAAAAACAACTGAAAGTAAGAATTGCCTTTAATGTTCCCCATTGATAATTTTTAGCACATTTCCAGCCAGCTGGCCCAATTCCTTGGCAATAGTTGTCCGCGGCGCATCCAGCACGATCGGGATGCCCTTATT
>JAQVLN010000014.1 GCA_028704155.1 Desulfitobacteriaceae bacterium | reverse complement strand
GATTTCGCTATTGCTTCTTCTCTCCCACACCTCGCGATGTGAAACTTGCAAGTCCCTCTGGGGTTCGTCGGCAACTACGCCCCTTGTGGACTTTCACCACAGATTGACGGCATGCCCGTCATACTTACAAAGAGGCGCGGATAATATTTCCGGGCCTCTTCAGCAAGCAGTATTTCGTTTTCAATGCAGCGTGCGGCATAAGTAGCTAATTTTGTACCCTTGCCCGGATTGAAAGTATTGATTCCCTTGATAAGTCCAATAGTTCCAATAGAAATCAGATCATCACTATCTTCCCCGGTTCCCTCAAACTTCTTAACCAAGTGGGCAACAAGACGCAAATTATGTTCCACCAGCATATTCCGGGCAAATTCCACCTGGCTTAAATTGATATTTCCCTTTTCAGGATCTGCATTTTTCGCAGCACCAAGTATCCCAAGATAGTGGGCCTCATCTTTCTCCTTTAACGGCTGTGGAAAAGCATTGTTATTAATATAGGAAACCAGCAAGGTTACTCCTTTAAGTATTGAAAAAGCAAGGCCCACTAAAAACAGTTCGGATAGCATTATCTCTCCGCCTCCTTTACACCTCTTGTTAAAAAGCTTATGCACACCAGCAAGAGTTTTTGCTTATCCAGCCCAGTTGTTTCCCAAGGGAATTACTTTTTATCCTTTTGGCCTGTAATTTACAATCATATCATCACTTGGTAGTTCCTTGTCGAGAATTTTAATCTCAAAAGGCATATGTTTCAAAATAATCTTCAGTTCATCCCAACAGTCGTTTGTCGTCTGGATTAAAACCTCTCCCTCCACCTTGTCCAAGGTAGTCACAACGCCCAAATGTCCTAAACCCTCAACAATTTTAGACAACATATTTATCTCCTTGCGGTCTACCTTAGCCCGTACTAATTTATCAACATCAGAAAAATCCTTTGTATCAGATAGATTTTTCATGCTTCGGCTCCTTATCTTAGCTAATTGTTCTCTCACCATTAGCCGGAACACTGATTTTTGGCACGGCGGAGAATACTGTAGGGCGGCAAGCTTCTCCCTAGCTTCAGCTTAATAATTTGTTGGGCATGGCGGGCTGCCTCAAGTTCTTCACCTTCCAAATTCCACATTTTCCCGAGCTTGAAAGTCCAGGACTGTTCATAAGGAGCAAGGACCTCCAAAACTTCCCCCTGTTTAAAATTATTTCTTTGTTCCAGCAAAACTGTTTCTTGTTGTTCTGTTTGCAGCCCGGTCAGGATTTGCTGCTCTCTTTGTTTATCTAAACCGACCCCAACGAAATCATACTCCCGCACATAGTGGGAATTCTCCAGGTTATGAGCATCTGTCCCAGGTTTGCCAAATAAAAATCCGCTTGAATAATCCCGATGGCTGACTTTATCGACTTCTTCCAGCCACTCCGGGAGTCTGGCCTGAAAAGCCCCCTCTCCCTGTGCCCACAAAGTATCAATAGCTTCCCGGTATACTTTCACTGAACTGGCTACATAATACAAACTTTTCATCCGGCCTTCAATCTTCCAGCTCTCAATCCCGAGCTTTTTTAATAATGGCAGATAAGGTAATAAACAAAGGTCATAAGAATTAAATATATAGGTTCCCCGCTGATCTTCTTCAACCGGAAATATCTGTCCGGGACGTTTTTCCTCAACCAGGCTGTAACCCCAACGACAAGGCTGGGTACATTCACCTCTGTTGGCATCCCGCCCGGTCAGATAATTACTCAAGAGGCAACGCCCGGAATAGGACATGCACATTGCCCCATGAATAAATATCTCCACTTGTCCGGAAACCCTGGACCTGATTAACTGCAGTTCAGTTAAAGTAAGTTCCCTCGCTAAAACAACTCTCTCCAACCCTTGGTCCAGCCAGTAGTTTACACTGAGTGAATTAATGCTGTTCGCCTGAGTACTCAGGTGAACAGGCAAGCCGGGAACTAATTTTTTTGCCAGAGCAATAACACCGGGATCAGATACTATTATAGCGTCAACCCCCATTTGGCCCAGTTCCTGGAGGTAAGCTGACAGTCCTTCGAGATCCTGCTCATGAGCAAATATATTCACGGTTACATAGATTTTTCGTTTCTTCTTATGAACCAAATCAACAGCTTCTTTCAGTTGCTCATTCCCGAAATTTCCAGCATAAGCCCGCAGGCCATAGGAGCTTCCACCAACATAGACAGCATCTGCACCATAGGCCAGAGCATAAATTAGTTTCTCCATGTCCCCAGCCGGGGCTAACAGTTCGGGTTTATTCATTAATTATCTCCTCGTAATTTTTTTGCAAGCGCAGCTCATTCATCAAAAGCAAAGCTGACTGTACTTTCGGGCAAAGACAGGGTTCGGGACAGAGCCCCAAGCGTCTTACATAAAACGGCATTAGACATTTTGTATTCCCAAACAATGGTCCTTTTTCTGAGAATAACACAATTTTATCAGGGAAAAATAAGCTAAGTGGAAAATCCATCACAGTCATAGAAAGGAAGTCCCAAAATGACTATAGTTATTATCAGAACATTTATCCTATACGCCCTCGTTGTTATAGTCTTGCGCATGTTAGGAAAACGGCAAATTGCTCAGCTGCAGCCGTTTGAATTAGTTGTTATTATCATGATTTCTGAATTAGCAGCTGTTCCCAGTTCGGATATAGGTATCCCTTTATTCAGTGGAATTATTCCAATATTAATCCTGTTGATCTCAGGTGTCGCTCTGCAGTATTTGACTTTAAAAAGCGAAAAAGCCAGATCCTTTATCTGTGGTAAGCCAACAATTCTAATTGCCAAAGGAAAAATATTAGAAAATGAATTCAAGAGGATACGTTATAATATTAGTGACCTCCTGGAACAGCTGCGCATAAAAAACGTCCCAAATATTTCAGATGTCGAATATGCTATCCTGGAAACCAATGGCGAAATGAGTGTTATTCCCAAATCTCAAAAAAGACCAACAATTCCCGAAGACTTTCAAATCACTACCAAATACGAAGGCCTTCCTTTAACTCTGATTATGGATGGCCTGGTTCAAGCAGAAAATTTAAAAAAAGCAAATGTTGATCTTCAATGGCTGCAACAAGAAATGAAAAAACAGCAACTTACCAGCTTTGACCAGGTTTTATTGGCAAGCCTTGATAGTACGGGCTCCCTTTTTATTCAAGGTAAAAATAAATCAGGCAAATAGTTAGGAGGCGAAAGCTTTGCGGGTTATTATAACCACAATTATTATCTTATTCTTAATAATTTCCTGTTCGGTAATTTCTAATAACTATATCAGTTCAACATCCGGGAATTTGGTCGCTCAATTGGAAAATACCCAAATAGCTATCGAAAATCAAAAATGGAACACTGCCCGGGAGCAACTGGAACAAACTCAAACCAGTTGGAATAAAACAAAATACTGGTGGGCAATTTTACTCAACCACCATGAGATTGATAATATTGAACTGAGTTCCCAACGTTTAAAACAATATCTCATAACCGAAGACAAAACAAAATCCCTGGCGGAAATATCTGCCTTGAAAATGCTTTACAAACATATTGCCGATACAGAGACGTTAACCATAGAAAATATTCTTTAGGTCCCTTTATTTAATTAAAGCAAGTTTTTTCACTGATATAATTTTTGATTACTTAAATGTTCCTCAAACGTTTTGGCAAAAACATGATAACCATCATCTTTTGCTAAAAAATACAAGTAATCTGTCTGAACATGCTGAATAACAGCTTGCAGTGAAGCATGACCGGGACTGGCGATAGGCCCTGGGGGCAAACCTTTATGAATATAGGTATTATAAGGTGAGAATATTTGCAAATCAGAATTTACAAGTTTAGCTTTCGGCGTTCCCAATATGAACTGAATAGTAGCACAAGACTGCAAGGGCATATCTTTTTTCAACCGGTTAAAAAACACTGAAGCAATCAGAGAGCGGTCAACTTCCTTTTCAGCTTCTCTTTCCACCAATGAACCCATAATTACCCATTCCTGGACTGAAATTCTCAGATTGTCAAGCTGTTTTTTTGTTTCCGGAGTAAGTTCACAGTTGAAACGCTCAAGCATAGTATTGATAATTTGCCGCGCATTATCCCCCTGGTTAAAATAATACGTATCCGGAAAAAGAAATCCTTCCAAACGGTGAATCCCGGCAGGAGTACTGTTTAAAAATGAATAAGGAAAATACTCATTAACTATAACTTCAATGAAACTTTCTTTTGTGCCTAAACTCTTTTGCACCAGAAGATTAACGATCTGTTCAGAAGTATAGCCCTCAGGGATTGTTACCCGGTTTGGTTGCACATCCGGCCCTTGACGCAATTTATAAAGAATAGACTCCGGACTCATTGTTGCGGAAATATGATATTCTCCAGGCAATAACCTGAAGTTTTGTCCACTGGTACGGGCCATTAATGAAAAAGCAGAAGCACTGCGGATAAGTTTGCGTTGTTCCAATTCCTTGGCAACCAGGTGAAGTGTCGATCCTGGTTCAATTGAAATTTGTTCTGTTTTGCCTGTTGCTGAACAAGGTATATTCACCCATTGCCACCAGGATCCCAAGCTAACAATAAAAAGCAGAAAAATAATAAGTCCTGATTTAAGTCTCCACTTACGAGCCACTATTCCACACTCTCTTTCCCAATTTTCTTGATATCTTCCTTAGTTCCTACTTTTAATATCTGATTAACAGGTGAGTACTCATCACGACTAAGGAACTGCTCAGTTTCTCTGCCTTGATCATCTTTTGTTATACGCCAGGTTTTTACGATATAGCCTTTTGAACCGGCTCTTTCCACAACTGTTTTACCCTTGGGCAGGTTGGGGTCAGGACGTCTTTCAGTTTGAAATTCCAGTTCTTGTTCAACTTCATTGACCAAACGCACTGTTTGGTTACTTTTCTTGCCCCATAACCTGATTGTTATTACTCCTGATTTTATTTCTGTACGAAGATAAATCAGGCCTGAAGTGTCATTCCTGAATTTTAAATCAAGATCAGGATAAATAACCGCTGCATCTCTTCCTAAAGAGACATAGGTTATGGGAAGCGAATGAGGTTGACGTTCTACAATGGAAAGTCCGGCCAATAAAATCGTATTATACAATGTAGTTGAAACCTGGCAGACCCCTCCACCTATACCATAAATAAATTCGTTATTATAAATAATCTTAGCTTCCTTATAACCTGCTTGTATTGTTCGGGGACCAACTGTGTCATTAAACGAAAAATTCTCTCCCGGACGTATCTCCTTCTTATCAAGGGTTTCAGCTGCCAAAGCTATATTAGATACCCGGTTGGAATCCGAAGTTGAAAATTTGGTACTGTATTCTGCGATTACCGAGTCAAAAGCCAAGGCTTGAATTGCTTCAGTGGTTACATTAGCAGGAATCATTGTTACCGGAAGAGTTATTTTTGCCGGAATCCTGGCAAAACTTGATCCTTCAAGTTCTCTTACAAAGCTTTCAATTGCCATCTTCTGTCCTGAAACTGCGGGTATGATAATAAATTTATCATCTTCGATTTTATAACTTGCATCCCGGGCAGAAGTTGCTAATCCTGAAAATTTCGTTTGCAAGGTCTGAGAGATTTGGGCGGCATCAACCCGAAGTACACTGGAAACAGGATTTCCAGGTCGATCACGTACCTTTTCCCAGGTTTTTTCAACATCGAATTCTACTCCTATTTCCCGTAAAGATAATGATAACTCTGTATTATTGTACACCAACACCCGGGGTTCTTCCAGCTTGTCTTCCGCCCACGCCTTTAATTTTTCCTGACCTTCCTGGAAGCCGAGACCGCTTAAATCTAATTCATCAACTTTTGTACCTTGGGGAATTAACTGAGACCAACAACCACTGCAGAATAATTGGACAAAAATCAGGAGTACCAGCAATAATTTGGAGGAATGCATCTTCTTCATTATCTCACCCCGTTTTCTTGATTTACTTTATCTTGTGCAGAAACAGGATAAGTAAATATAAAAATCGTAATAAAAATAAAAATACTCGTCGGATTACCCAACGAGTACCAGATGCAATAATTATTACTATTCCCCGATATTATCCCAGGCATCAGCAACTTTTTCCCATTCTTCATCATCATCAATATCAATAAGCATTTCGTTGCCTTGCTCATCTTTGCCAAGCTTTAGTATTATAGCTTCGTCAGCATCTTCATCTTCTGACTCTGCTTCTTCTTCCCCTAAAATTGGCATTAAAATAAAATAAGTTGAACCATCCACATCTAAAGTATCAAGCTGAAGGAACTCATGGTCCTTTCCCTCTTCATCTGTAAGAATTATTGTATCAAACTCCTCCATATCATGGTCATGACCGCAATTATGGTCGTTTCCGTTCTTGGGAATGTCCGAACATTTATTGGATTTGCATTTATGTTCTGTCATTATACCCACCTCTTAAACATTAGTTTATTATATTTATAAAAAATAACACTAACCATTATACTTCCTGAAAACATATTGTTATTGTACCCCCGTAGGTAATGATTGTCAAACTTGTCTTCGGTCCAAATAACCTTGCAGGATGAAAACGGCAGCCATTTTATCAATTACTTTTTTCCGCTTTTCACGGGATAAATCTGCTTCAAGCAAAGAATGCTCAGCTCCAACTGTACTTAAACGTTCATCCCAAAGGATTACCGGCAAGGAAAACTTCCGGATCAGCTTCTCTCTAAATTTCGAAGTTATCTCCGCACGCTCACCGATCGTTCCGTTCATATTCTTGGGATATCCCAAAACAATTTCCTTCACCTCATATTCTTTGATTATTTCGGCTAATTCTACCAGTTCATTTTTAGAACGTTTGATTGTTTTAAGTGCCTGAGCAGTCCAGAGGAAGGGATCACTGATTGCTACCCCAATTGTCCGGTAAGCAAAATCCAAACCCATAATCCGCAACTAATCACCTTATTTTCATTATTAGCTTGTCACAATCAGATAATTTTTAAACAAAAGTGCGGGCAAGCCCTGCCACAATAACCACAAAGTATGCAAGCCTTTTGATCAACACTCACTTTCTGGTCCAAATGTAAAGCTCCCTGGGGACAGACTGACAGACAACTACCGCATCCCTGGCACCAATCAGCAATAAAAAGCTGTCGTTTCTGCAGTTTAAGCCTGTTCCGCAGTTCCCGGCTTATATCCCTGCCTGCAAAAACAGCTAAATTATAATCAATTTCATCCTGGCTGGACATACCCAAAGCTAAAGCCTGTACTCCTTCAATATTGCGCACAAAAGCAAGGGCTTTTTCCGCTTCCTTTGCCAGATGTCCGCCTCCCAAAACTTTCATAGCATATATCCCTATACCCAATTCAGCAGCAAATTCTACCGCTTTAAGCATCTCCTGAAGGTTGCCGTCGATAATCCCTAAACCCTGATAATTAAGAAGAGGATGGATAATATCTAATCCCGGCTGCAAAGCCCCCGCTCTTACTCCGGCAATTGCATGAGTGGAAATTCCAATCCAGTTTACCAGCCCTTTACTTTTAGCCTCCTGCAGTTCCTGCCAGGCACCTTCATGTCCCTTGAGAGTGTGGGCACTTTCCTGTTCGTGTAATAAAAAGATATCAACAATATCCTTGTTGAGTTTTTTCCGGGCATTTTCTATACTTAATTTCATTTCCCTGGCAGTTACTGCATACGATTTGCTCACTACCTTAACATCAGGAAATTGCAGCAAAGCCAAGGCTATTCGGGAATAATTGTTGTAAATTTCAGCAGTGTCTACCCAGGTTATCCCCCGTTCGAAGGCATATTTAAGCAAATTAACCCCTTCTTGTTCCGATACCTTTCCTTGAAGAGGTGAGATAGCCAGACCGCCAAAACAGATCTCCGAAACCTCAGGACCCCGCCAACCAAGCTTTACCTTTCGCACCCGATATCCTCCAAACCCCAAATATAAAAAATAGCAAATAAGGTGTGCACCAAACATCAGCGCCCGCCTCATTTTTCTCTATACTTAAGCTAAACTTTTTTCTCCAGGTATTCACGCACCAATTCTTCAAGCAATTCATACCGTTCCAATTTCCTTATTAAAGTCCGGGCTTGATTATGGCTGGTGATATAGACAGGATCGCCTGACATCAGATACCCGACCAGTTGATTAATCGGATCATACCCTTTTTCCTGCAAAGCGGCAAAAACCTGTAACAAAATGTCTTTCGCAGGGATATCTTCCCCTTGAGATTTAAACATCATAGTTTCACCAAAATCCACTCTTATCACCCCCCTATTTAGAAAGCATTCTACCAACTATTGAAGGTACAGCAGCCAGAGCGTTTCCCAGCTTATCAGGCTCTTTTCCTCCGGCTTGAGCCATATCTGCCCTGCCACCGCCACCGCCGCCGGTGATTTTTGCAACTTCTTTTATAATCTTCCCGGCATGCAAGCCGTTTAAACCCTCAGGTGTAACCGCTGTAACCCAATTTACTTTACCCTCAGAAACAGTACCAAGAACCAGAACACCGCTTTTTAGCTTACCTTTTAACAAATCTGTCATTTGCCTTAAAGCATCCATATCACCAACCTGTACCTGTGCGGCAAGGACCTTTACCCCATCAACATCCTGAACCTGTTCTAATAAACTTTCCGACTCGCTACGGGCCAGTTTTGTGTTTAATTGCTGGATTTCGCGTTCATATTCCTTAATCTGTCCCAGTAACGCCGTAACCCTTCTGAAAATCTCCTGGGGTTGTGCTTTAAGTATCTGAGACAACTCCATAAATTGTTCATCAAGACTATTAATATATGCTAAAGCCTGCAGTCCTGCGACCGCTTCAAGCCGCCGCAGACCGGCACCGATCCCTCCCTCAGAAATAATCTTCACCAAACCTATTTCCCCGGTTGCCCTTACATGGGTACCACCACATAATTCCTTGCTGTAATCACCCATTCTTACAACCCGGACAACTTCATTGTATTTCTCCCCAAACAACGCTGTTGCTCCTAAAGATTTGGCTTCTTCAAGACTCGTTTCCATAGTCTCAACTGCAAAATTAGCCAAAACAGCTTTATTCACAGCCTGCTCGATTTCATTAATTTCCTGAACAGAAAGCTGCGAGAAATGCGTAAAATCAAAACGCAAGCGTTCCGGATCAACCAATGAACCCGCTTGTTGGATATGAGCGCCCAGGGCCGAACGAAGTGCCGCCTGCAAGAGGTGGGTAGCACTATGATGACGTGCTGTTGCATCTCTCTGCCCTGCATCAACTATTGCTTCTGCCGTCTCTCCCTTATGCAAAACTCCCTGGGTTATCCGTAGAAAGTGATGGAATGTTCCTGTAACGCCCTTTTTGACATCCAGCACTTGTGCTTCAGCCCGCGCCGTCCTGATCAGGCCTGTATCAGCGACCTGACCACCGCTTTCGGCGTAAAAAGGTGTCTCCGAAAGGAAACAAATAACCTCTTCCCCTTCACCTGCATCCTCAGTTTCTATCCCATCAATGAACAAACCCAAAATTTTAACATCTGCCTGCAGCTTATCATAGCCCAGGAATTTAGTTATGCTCAATTCTTTGCCTTTATTGCCAAGAACGATGCTTTCGCCTTCAATTTTTGCCTTTTGTGCTTGTTCCCTAGCCTTATTGCGATGTTCCTCAGCAGCTTCCCGGAATCTTTCCATATCCAGGGAAAGGCCTTGTTCCTGTAAGATTTCTTCAGTTAATTCAACAGGAAAACCATAGGTCTCGTAAAGATAAAAAGCATCCGGTCCGGATAAGGCTTTTTCTCCTGCCTTAACCAATTCACGTACCTTCTCCTGCAAAATTTGGGTTCCTTGTTCCAAGGTAGCTTGAAAATTTTTTTCTTCCAGACGTAAATGATTAATAATATAGTTTTCATTTTCAACTAACTCCTGATAGTGACCGGAATAGTCTCTTTGGATAACACGGAAGATACGTTCCAGGAACGGTTCCGTGATCCCCAATAACCGGGCATAACGCACCGCCCGGCGTAAAATCCTCCTTAACACATAACCTCTTCCTTCATTATCAGGTCGTATACCGTCACCTAACATAAAACAAACTGCCCGGGCGTGATCTGCTATGACTTTTAAAGCCAGGTCATCTTCCGGATTATCTTTATATTTACAGCCGCCGATATTGGCAACTTCATTAATAATTGGCGTGAATAAATCAGTATCAAAGTTAGTATCGACACCTTGCATGACTGCAGCAATCCGTTCCAGGCCCATTCCGGTATCAATATTTTGTTTGGGCAGGGAAGTCAGATTCCCTGCTTCATCCCGGTTATACTGCATAAATACCAGGTTCCAGATTTCCAAATAGCGATCACAATCGCAGCCTATGGCACAGTCGGGGCTGCCGCATCCACGTGCTTCACCCAAGTCAATGTATATCTCTGAACATGGACCGCACGGTCCCGTCGGCCCGGCTGCCCAAAAGTTAGAAGGATCACTAAAGATACGTTCCGGTTTAACTCCTGCTTTTTCCTGCCATAAATTCCTGGCTTGATCATCTTCAGGATAGATAGTTACCCATAGTTGATCTACGGGGACTTTCAGAACATCTGTTATAAACTCCCAAGCCCAGGTAATTGCTCCCTCTTTAAAATAATCGCCAAAGGAGAAATTGCCCAGCATTTCGAAAAAAGTATGATGGCGCGCCGTTTTTCCGACTACTTCCAAATCAGGTGTTCGCACACATTTTTGCGAAGTCGTAGCCCGGGGAAAAGGCGGTTCAACCAAGCGCTGAAAATAAGGTTTAAAAGGAACCATCCCTGCTACTGTTAATAAAAGTGTCGGATCATCTTTAGGTATTAAGGAAGCACTGGGCAAAACCTTGTGTCCTTTCGATTCAAAAAAGTCTAAAAACATTTGCCTTAATTGGTTACCAGTATACATTCCTAGTTGTTACCTCCTGTTTATTCGAGGTTCGATACCGAGATACACAATATATTTCACACATCGTATTTCGCATCTAAGTTCGAAATTTATTGAAAATTAAAAATCTTTATTCCTAATTTTTTCTCAAGTATATACGAATTCTCACTATTTTTCAACCAAAGTCAATCTCATGGACCTTGCAGTTTTGGGGCTACGAGTCGAAAATAAATATGTCGTAAGATGACCCTGATTATTGCAGCAATCGGCACTGCAAAAAAGATTCCCCAAAATCCTGCCAGTTCCTCCCCAGCCAAGAGGGCAAAAACAATCCAAAGCGGATGTAATCCCAAACTATCCCCCATAATCTTAGGAGAAATTACGTTTCCTTCAAATTGCTGTACAACTAAAATTACCAGACCAACCTCCAAAGCCATCATTGAGGATTTGGTAAATCCCAATAAAATAGCAGGAACAGCCCCGATAAGCGGACCAAAGTAAGGGATCAAGTCAGCTACGCCGCAGATCAGGCCAATTATCAGAGCATAATCCATCCCAATCAATTTGACTCCTATCCCAACCAGGATTCCAACAATAACAGCAACCACTAAATTTCCTCTGATAAAACAACGTACTACATGACTGATATCCAGCCATAAGCGCTGCCATTCAACACGCCATTTTTGTTGAACAAGGCGCATAAAGGCAAGTTTTAGCCGTTTCCAATCTGCTAAAAAGTAAATCGCCAGAACAGGAGATAAAACATAAGGACCCATTGAGGCCAGTTTCACTGGCAGCTTATCTAAAAAAAGTTCTATCTTTGAAGCTACAAAAGCCTCCCCTTCGCTTAAATGTTCATCAATAACAAGAGCAACTTTCTCCGGAAGCCCCGAAGTTTGAAATTGTTGCCTGGTATTTTGAATAAAGCTGTCTAATTGGCTCATCTTCTCCGGTAAAATAGCCATTAACTTCGCAGCTTCATTATATGTTAAAGGTAAAATTACACTTACAATAAAAACTATAACAATAACCGTAAGGCCAAAGATTAAAGTTATAGCCCAGCGACGTGTGAATTTATGTTTTTCCAACCATTCAATTAAGGGATTTATTAGATAAGCAAGCATAAAAGCTAATAAAAAAGGTCCTAAAACAGCACGAACAGAGAATAAAAAAATCAAACCCAGAATCAGACAACAAATCAAAAATAGCCAGCGCCAAGGCTTCCTATCCATACCAAACACCTTTCCAGCATAATTCAAATGAAGATCATTTATTATGTTCCCCAAAAACTTTTCTTTTTATTGTTTAAAGAAAGCCAAATTTTCGATTCAGATTGTTACTGAACACCTTAATAAAAATAAGCTCCAAGGGTTTAGTATGTTTCCTGAGCAACATGCCGGACGAACGAAAAAGCGCGAAATACGCGCTTTCAATATACTTTATTTAGATCAATAAATTTTCGGGTTAAACAATTGCCCCTTCGGCAGCCTGTCCTGCATTCAAAACAGGGTCTTCCCAAGCAACCAGAGAACCGTCTTCGCTCAAATCATATACTACTACTTTATCTGATTGATTAGTAAATTCGACACAGCAATCCCAACAAAAAAACTGTTCAACTCCAACCTTACCGCCAACCTTACCGGTCGAACGTCCTCCGCATACCGGACATTTCATGATAACGACCCTCCTTTAATGCTTCCGTCCCAGGGTGCAACCTGGTCATCCACCACAATCAATATATCCTTTTCATCAACCATTACATGCTGCTTAAATATTGCTTCACGACCTTCCATTAAATCTGCAAACAAACCATCCGAAATCTCAAAGCCAACAATGTTCTCTGCTTTATCATCCAGAAAGACATCCTCAATTGTCCCTTTCACGTCTCCATCTTTAGTATACACTTGATTTCCTACCTTTTGCGACCATTTTAAGCCAAATATTTCTTCGAATGAAAAATTAGAAACCATTAATGCATTTTTCCCAACCGAAATTATAGCATGGCGGGGTATCCCCTTGCTGGCATTAAACAAATGCGCTCCTTCCAAGAGGAACCCTGTCACCAAATCCTTGTCTTTATCAAAGACCACATCTTTAACCCAGCCCACTTGATCACCATTATTAATATCAATAAGCGGCAAACCAATAATGTCCCTGGCACATCTCATTCCGGTAACTCTCCTTCGGACCACATGTTATTAGTCTATTATGCCCAAAACAAGAATTATCTATGCCTGATACAAGAACCGGAAATTATCGTTCCTCCCCCAACAACCAGTTCTCCCTGATAAAAAACCACAGCTTGCCCGGGAGTTACAGCCCGTTGAGGAATTTTAAAGCACACTTTAACTTCAGCAGGATAATTCTTTTCATCCGGTTCAGAACTACTTTTTAGCGGATAAATTACTGCCGGGCTCGGCTGGGCTTTATAGCGAATTTTTGCCTCGACCGGCAAAGGTTCTTTTAATTGGGAAATCGAAATCCAATTCAGGTCCCTGGCCCAGAGAGTATCTGAATAGACCTCTTTATCTTCCCCCAGGATCACTTCCCGGCGTTCCGGATTAAGTCCAATAACATACATTGGTTTACCAAAGGAAATCCCCAGTCCTTTTCTCTGCCCAACTGTATAATGAATAATCCCTTGATGTTCACCCAAAACATTGCCTTGTAAATCGACAAAATTACCCTTTTTGCAACACCGGCCAACTCTCCGGCGTATAAAAGAAGCATAATCATTATCCGGAACAAAACATATTTCCTGGCTGTCAGGCTTATCTGCAACTTCGGAAAACCCCCGTTCCCTTGCCATTTCCCTGATCATTTTTTTGGTAAACCCGCCAAGCGGAAACAAAATACCAGCCAGCTGTTCCTGTGTCAGCATATATAAAACATAAGTTTGGTCTTTTTGATCATCAAAACCCTTTCTTAGTAAGAACCTTCCCGATCTAGAATCCTGCGTTATCTGCGCATAATGGCCGGTAGCAATATATCCTGCACCAAGCCCAGTGGCTTTATGTAACAAATTGCCGAATTTCAAATAGCGGTTGCAACTCAAACAGGGATTTGGTGTTTGTCCGGCTAAATAAGCTTCGGTAAAATAGTTGACAACCTTTTCTTCAAATAATTCCCGGGAATTTATGACATAATGAGAAATGCCCAGACGACCGGCAGCCTGACGGGCATCATCAATTGCTGATACTGCAGAGTTGCCTCCTGATACAAATTTCTCAGTGTCTGCTGCCTCCGGTAACATCTGCAATGTTACTCCAATTACATCATAACCCTGCTCCTTCAGAAGGGCTGCAGCCATGCAGCTGTCAACACCACCGCTGATTCCTACTACTACTTTTTTCTTGTTGATTAGGTTCATATTATTTATTCCTTAATGTTCTTAGCAAAATAATCCTTGATTGCCGCATGAAGAGCATCTGCAGCTAAATTTGAACAATGCATCTTCAGCGGGGGCAACCCACCCAAAGCCTCAGCAACTGTTTTATTGGAGACTTCCAAGGCTTCGGTTATGGTCTTGCCTTTAACCATCTCAGTCACTATGCTGCTTGTTGCTACAGCCGCACCGCAGCCAAATGTCTTAAATTTAATATCTTTAATAATATCGCCTTCAATATCCACATATATCCGCATAATATCTCCGCATTGCGGATTTCCCATTTCTCCAACACCATCAGCATCAGCAATTTCCCCTACATTACGAGGATTGGTAAAGTGATCCATTACCTTTTCGGAATACATCTTCTGTGCCCCCATTTCCTATCCTATTTTTTCTTAGCGGCTTGGTGATAAAGCGGTGACATAGCCCGTAAACGTTCGACAATTTCTGGTAAGTGTTCCAGAACGTGATCGATATCCTCTACCGTATTCTGCCGTCCCAAGGAAAATCTCAGGGATCCATGGGCAACCTCATGAGACAAGCCCATTGCCAGTAAAACATGGGAAGGGTCAAGGGACCCTGATGTACAGGCTGATCCGCTGGAAGCAGCAATTCCCAACATATCCAGACTAAGCAAAAGTGATTCACCTTCAACAAAATTAATGCTGACATTTACATTATTAGGCAAACGCAAATCCCCCAGAGGGCCATTTATTTTAACACAATCAATCCGTTCAACAATTCCATTCAAGAGCATGTCTCTCAGTTTTTTAAGTTTTTCAGCTTCTTCAGTCATCCGTTGAGCAGCTAACTGACAGGCTTTGCCAAAACCAATAATGCCCGGAGTATTTTCAGTACCGGAACGACGCTTTTTCTCTTGACTTCCGCCATGCAATAATGAGCTTATTCGAACTCCCTTACGGATATAAAGTGCTCCAACACCTTTAGGACCATATATCTTGTGTGCCGACATTGTCAGCAGATCCACTCCAAGTTTTTCTACATCCACAGGAATTTTCCCCACGGTCTGAACTGCATCTACATGAAATACTGCTCCGTGTTCCCTGACGATCCTGCCAATTTCCTCAATTGGCTGAATGGCTCCAACTTCATTATTAGCGTGCATAACACTGACAAGAATCGTATCCGGACGCAAGGCTTTGCCAACTGAATCCAGCTCAACAATCCCCTCGGCATTGACGGGAAGTATTGTTAGTTCATATCCCATTTTTGCCAGGTATTCGGCAGTTTCTAACACTGCATGGTGTTCAATAGCTGAAATAATCAAATGCCCGCCCTTACTCTGACCGGCCCCGGCTACTCCAAGAATCGCCAGATTATCTGCTTCAGTTCCTCCGCTGGTAAATATTATTTCTTCAGGCTTGGCACCTATCAGGGAAGCAACCCGCAGCCTGGCTTCTTCCAAAGCTTTTTTGGCCTCTCGGCCAAAGCTATGAATACTGGAGGGATTACCATACTTTTCTGTATAATAAATCCTGATTATCTCAGCTACTTCCTCATCAACCGGGGTTGTGGCACTATGATCCAGATAAATTTTCCTCATAATAATTCCCACCTTTTTTTGAGATACGATGCACAATACATTATTCTAATTCCCTGGTCAAATAAATCCAGACAAATTCCGAGTATATATGATATTGAAATACTCGGAACTTGTCAAGATAATTACTGCCTGTTTAAATATTATTTTACGCAGACCTGGAATTAGCTATAATATATAGTATCTGTTATTAAAAACCTGGTTTTCGCCAAGCCGTTAAGCGCAAGTAAAAGCCTTAGTTGTACTTATGCTGACCGAATATTTATACTTACTGAATAATAAAACAAATAGGGTTGGTTTTAAATAACTGGAAGGGTGGAATTAAATATATGGACCTGTTTGATTATGGCAGCAATAAAACAAAAGAAACTCCTCTTGCCGAACGAATGCGGCCCAGGAACCTCGATGAATTATTAGGCCAACAACATATTATCGGTCGGGGACAACTATTGCAGAAACTGATCGAAGAAGATAAAGTCCCCTCAATGATCTTACAAGGACCGCCGGCCTCCGGTAAAACCAGTTTAGCCTTGATTATTAGTAAAATGACAAAAGCAGAATTCGTAAGACTTAATGCCGTATCAGTTACTGTCAGTGAGTTAAGAGCGATAATTAACAAGGCCAAAGATAATCTGAAATATTACAGAAAAAGAACAATTGTCTTTATCGATGAAATACACGCCATGAAATCCAATGTCCAAATGGCTCTTTTACCAGTTGTTGAAGATGGGACAATAATACTCATCGGGGCTACTACAGAAAGTGTGGCCCATGAAATAATTCCTCCCCTTTTGTCCCGTTGTAAGGTTTATACCCTTAAATCCCTGGATAAATCAGATATAATAACACTGTTAAATTCTGCTCTGCTTGATTGTGAACGTGGTTTTGGCAAAAAAGGCCTCTCTATAAATAAAGATGCTTTGGAATATCTAGCCGATATCTGTAACAGAGATATTAGAAGTGCGCTTAATTCCCTGGAGATAAGTGTCTATAGTACAAACCCGGGAGCTATAATTGATTTGGAAATCGTTCAGCAAGCTTGTCAGCAACGCTTAAAGGGTATAACTACTACGGATTTCTATGACCTTATCTCAGCTTTTATCAAATCCATGAGGGCAGGGCATTCCGATGGCGCCCTCTACTGGTTGGCGAGAATGCTGCACTCAGGAGTTGATCCGCTGTTCATAGCAAGGAGAATAGTTATTCAGTCTGCAGAAGATGTAGGTTTGGCCAATCCCGGCGCTTTGCAAATAGCCTTGGCTGCCAAAGAAGCAGTTGAATTTATTGGGATGCCCGAAGCCCGTATTCCTTTGGCAGAAGCAGTAATCTATATTTGTGAAAGCCCCAAATCCAATTCGGCCTACAAAGCAATTAATTGCGCTCTGGATTTTGTTAAGAATACAAAAGCCTTTGAAGTTCCCAATCAACTGAAAAACAGCACAGGTCTGTATGTAAATCCCTTGGAAAACCCTAAGAGCAAACTGGAATATCTGCCAAAAGAGCTTAAGAATACAAAGTTCTATAATCCTCAAAATTCAGGCACTGAACAAAAGATCTATAGCAAACACAACCCTGATCAGTAAAATTTTTAAAAACAATGATTTTAAAAAAGCAGGCCCAAGTTACAAACCGGTCCTGCTTTAATATTTCTTTACAATTTAAACATATTTGTCCAACATTTTAGCCAAGTCATTCTTTGAACTAAAACCAATAATTTTATCTAACATTTTGCCATTTTTAAAAATCCCCAACGTAGGTATGCTCATTACACTAAATTGACCTGCGAGTGAACTGTTTTCATCAACATTGAGTTTACCAATCGAAAATCTCCCGGCGTATTCGGCGGCTAGTTGTTCGACAACCGGAGCCATCATCCGGCAGGGACCACACCAGGGAGCCCAGAAATCCACTAATACCGGTGTCTTGGAATTAATAACATCCTGATCCCAATTAGCAGCAGAAAAAGTCTTTACATTTGCGCCTGACATATGAACACCTCCAAATTGATTATTTGATAAATTTTGCAAGTATCCCCATAGGTTCCGCAACTACCTTGTCCTTACTATTTTCGACTGCCTTTCGCAAACATACCCGGGAATAGTTTTCCGATACACCCCACAAGAGAGGCAGATATTAAATATAATATACCATATTAAAACAGAATTCCAATTAAATTTTATAATTTTAAAAATCAAACCGGATTATCTGTTCTGATATGCAACTCCTTAAGCTGTTTATAGGTAACGGCAGACGGGGCCCGGGAAAGTAAACAAGACGCACTTTGAGTTTTGGGAAATGCTATCACATCCCTGATGTTTTCCCGATTTGTCAATAACATGATCATTCTGTCCAAACCAAAGGCTATGCCACCGTGAGGCGGTGTCCCATAATCGAAAGCATCTAAAAGATAGCCGAATTTATCAAGAGCCTCTTCTTTACTAAGACCAATCAGGCTAAACATTTGCTCCTGAACCTCCCGGCGATGGATCCTGATACTTCCTCCGCCAAGTTCCACACCGTTTAACACTAAATCATAGGCTTTAGCGCGAACTTTAAGGGGCTCTGTCTTAAGCAATGGCACATCTTCATCCATTGGTGATGTGAACATATGATGCATTGCCACATAACGTTTTTCTGCCTCATCATATTCCAGAAGCGGAAATTCAGTAACCCAGAGAAAATTAGGTTGTCCCTCAGGTATAAGGCCAAGGCGTTCAGCCAGTTCCAAGCGCAAATGTCCCAAGGCGTCGGCAACAATCTCTGATTTGTCGGCAACAAAGAAGAGGATGTCCCCTGTTTGCCCAGCCAAACGCTTAATCAACAGATTTAGTTGTTCCTCACTGAGGAACTTGGCAATTGGTGACTTGATTCCTTCCGCAGCAAGAACAATATAAGCTAAACCTTTAGCCCCATATGTATTAACATATTTGCCCAGGTCATCTAATTCACGCCGTGGCATCCCGGCACAACCTTTAGCGCAAATCCCTTTGACTCTTCCCCCTTTAGCTATCACATCAGCAAACACCTTAAATCCTGTGTCCTTAACTAAATCGGCAACATCAATAAGTTCCATTCCAAACCTGGTATCCGGTTTGTCAGAACCAAACCGTTCCATAGCTTCGACATAAGTCAGACGCGGAAAGGCTTCGTCCAGGGTCAAACCGGCGGTCTCGGTAAAAATTTTTCTGATCATTTCTTCCATAATCGGCAATATATCTTCAATCTCAATAAAAGACATTTCTATATCCAATTGAGTAAATTCCGGCTGTCGGTCAGCCCGTAAATCCTCATCGCGGAAGCAACGGGTAATCTGAAAATACTTTTCAATTCCGGAAACCATCAAAATTTGCTTAAAGATTTGGGGAGACTGAGGCAAAGCATAAAATTCTCCCGGATGGACTCTGCTTGGCACCAAGAAGTCCCGGGCACCTTCCGGAGATGATTTTTGCAGTAGCGGAGTTTCAATTTCCCAAAATCCCTTGCTGTCGAGATAGTTACGCATAATTTGCGTAACTTGATGCCTCGTCATGAATACTTTTTGCATCTCGGGACGGCGTAAATCCAAATAGCGATGTTTAAGTCTGACAGTCTCGTCAACATCAACATTATCCAGGATATAAAAAGGAGGAGTCAGCGCCGAATTAAGGATATCTAAAGTTTCAGCTACAATTTCAATTTCTCCAGTTGCCAAATTTTTATTCACTGTTCCTTCAGGCCTGGCTTTTACAGAACCAAAAATGGATACTACAAACTCTGAACGCAAACGTTCTGCCAAGTTAAATCCATTGTCGGGCATTTCCGGATCAAACACAACCTGGATCAAACCGGAACGATCACGCAAATCAACAAAAATCAAACCGCCATGATCCCTGCGTCTTTGGACCCAGCCAAGCAGCCGGACTTTATTCCCAACTTGTGCAATCCCTATTTTTTCGGCCTCAACTCTCTCAGCAAATATTGTCATCGTCTTACACCCTCTCTAAATTTCCGGCTAAGACTGACATAAGCCTGAGCCAATGAAATTTCATACTGTTCACCCAGCTTCAAGTCTCTTATAATCAGGGTTTGTTTTCGTAATTCTTCTTCCCCCAGGATCAGGGCATAATTGACTCCCAGCCTGTCGGCAGCCTTCAATTGTGCCTTCAGGCTTCTTCCCAACAAATCGATCCCAACAGGAATCTTAGCCTGACGCAATTTGCTGATAAGGGCAAAGCCCTCTCCCTGGGCCTCTTCACCCAAAGCAATTAACAAGGCAAATCTGGAACCACCGGAAACAGGCAGTTTCTTCTGGGACTCAAGTGCTGCCAATACCCGTTCCATACCCATTGCGAACCCAATTCCAGGTGTTGGGGGCCCGCCAATCTCCTGAACCAAGCCATCATAGCGCCCGCCACCACAAATAGCACTTTGAGCCCCTATTTCCTCTACGATTACTTCAAAAGCAGTTTTGCGATAATAATCCAAACCCCTTACCAGACGAGAATTTACTTTGTAATTTACCCCTGCTGCCTTTAACAAGTCCTGCAATTCATTAAAGTGGTTACTGCATTCCGAACATAGCATCTCCAAGGTTGTAGGAGCACCGTCTGTCAACTCCCAACAATACGGATTTTTACAATCCAAAACCCGGATTGGATTCCGTTCAAATCTCTCCCGGCAATCCCGGCATAGATTATCCCGGCACTGCAGTAAAAACTCTTTGAGTACCTGACTGTGTCGGATACGACAATTTGGACATCCAACCGAATTTATATGAACCTTTAATCCATTTAAACCCAAGCGCTGATAGAGGTCCCAAACCAAGCTAATCACCTCAGCATCCACTATGGGCTTATTAGCACCTAGAACCTCAACCCCAAATTGATGAAATTGGCGAAACCGGCCGGATTGCGGACGTTCATAGCGAAACATAGGCCCCAGATAATAAAGTTTAAGAGGAAGGGCACCGGCATAGAGTTTGTCCTCAACATAAGCCCGGCAGACTGAAGCCGTACCTTCCGGACGCAAAGTTAAAGAGCGCTCCCCTTTATCCAAAAAAGTATACATTTCTTTATTGACAACATCTGTCGTATCGCCAACACCCCTTTGAAACAGTTCAGTCACCTCAAAAATAGGTGTTCGAATTTCCTCGTATCCATATTCCCGGCAGACAGAACGAATCATTTCCTCAAAATATTGCCATTTTTCGATATTACCCGGCAGTATATCCTGGGTTCCTTTAGCCCGTTGAATCACCATATCCTTACCTCCTAATAAAAAAAGGGGTTAAAAGCCAATTCCCGCGCGATAGTAGTTTCATCCATATGTCCGGGAAAAACCCTGGTATCCGCCGGTAAAACAAATAATTTCTGTCTAACTGAATTTAATAGTTGTTTCAGCGATCCGCCACGCAAATCTGTCCGGCCAATAGAGCCCGAAAACAGAGTATCTCCGCTAAATAAACCTTCTCTGGTCAAAAAACAGACTCCGCCCAAAGAATGGCCGGGAGTCGAGATAACTTTCAGGTTCTCCTTGCCAACGTTTATTACATCACCGTCATTTAATAATATATCTGCCGGTTCAAAGGCAACCGGAAATCCGATATATATGGATTGATTATATTGGGGATTTGTGAGCATTTCAGCATCAGCAGTATGAATTGCAACTTTGGCTTTCAATAAATGCCTTAACTCATCCACAGCTGCAATATGGTCTATATGCCCGTGAGTGAGCAGGATATATTCAACCTCAACACCTTTTTCTAAAACCCAGTGGTAGATCATTACTCCGTCTCCCCCCGGATCAATAATTGCGGCCTTTTTAGTCTCATCGCATACAAATAAATAACAATTAGACTCGAGTTCCCCTACAACACGTCCTTCAATCATTTTGATACCTCCATAAATATTTATTATATCCTATTTATCTACTTTTTGAGCCAAACTATAAATAAATATTGCTTGTAAGTGATTTCCACCTATCCTTTCTTACTATCCAGCAAAAAAGTAACCGGTCCGTCATTAACCAATTCGACCTCCATCTCTGCCCCAAAAGTGCCTGTTTCAAGCTTGATTCCTCTTTGAATAATAGCTTCTATCACCTGTTTATACATACCTTTTGCCGTATCAGGTAAAGCTGCCTCACTGAAGCTCGGACGATTTCCTTTGCGACAATCACCATAAAGAGTAAACTGAGATACCAGCAAAATTTCTCCAGAGATGTCCTTTATCGAATAATTCATCTTTCTGTCTTTATCTTCAAATATTCTTAAATCCACAAGTTTCTTAACCATCCAGTTAAGATCAGCTTGTGTATCATCCTTGCCAACCCCCAAGAATACCAGTATCCCGGAAGAAATACTGCCCACTATATTACCCTGTACCTTGACATTGGCCTTTTTTACCCGTTGCACTAAACTACGCATATATTTACTTACCTCCAGAATAAACCCGTTCAACATATGTCACATCTTTAACCCTGCGTATTTTTTGCAAGATATAATTAAGATGATTCAAATCCCGTATTTCTATGCTAATAAGGATATCAGCTTCTTTATCTTTTCCGACCCGGGCATTAATGCCTAAAATGTGGGTACGGGTATCGGCAATAATATTCATTATATCAGTTACCAAATGCGGCCTGTCTTCTCCAGATATTTTTACATCTACAAAGTAAATTGCTCCACTCTTATCATCCCACATAACCTCAATAACACGGCTTTGCTCTTCCGGAGAAGACTTCTGAGCAT
The DNA here is from genome assembly GCA_028704155.1 of Desulfitobacteriaceae bacterium. Lineage (GTDB taxonomy): Bacteria > Bacillota > Desulfitobacteriia > Desulfitobacteriales > Desulfitobacteriaceae > UBA2264. The sequence goes on along the minus strand of JAQVLN010000014.1, from coordinate 5,580 downwards.
TCACACAATCTACGCGATGGATAGACACCCCCCGACCCCGGGTAATATACCCGGTTATTTCATCACCGGGCAAAGGATTACAGCAACGGGAAAAGCGCACCAGCACGTTGTCGACGCCTTTGACCCTTACCCCCCCCGGTGAAGCCTTGCCATAAAGGCTGCTGCTTTTGGTTTCACCCTGCTGGAGTACTGCCAATTGTTGTTTTTCCCTTGCCTCTTTGGCAATTCCCTCACGCAGACGACCAAGGACTCTATTGGCAGTTAATGCTCCATCCCCGATAATCGAGTAAAGGTCATCAATACCGGCAAGATTATTTGCTTTTGCTAAATCCAAAACATTTTCGTTTTTGAGCACGACAGCCGGATCCAGACCCAATTTACGTACTTCCCGTTCCAGGCTTTCCCGTCCTCTGATAATATTATCTTCTCTTTGTTCCTTTTTGAACCAGCCGCGAATCCGATTTTTGGCCAATGAGGTCTTGACAAAAGACAACCAATCCCGACTAGGTCCATTTCCCTGTTTAGCAGTCAGAATTTCCAGGATATCTCCATTATTAAGTTTAGTATCTAACGGAACTATCCGATTGTTTATCTTGGCTCCGATACAGCGATGTCCAACATCGGTATGCACACGATAAGCAAAGTCAACAGGACATGAGCCTTTAGGAAGTTCTACAACATCCCCTCGGGGAGTAAATACAAAAACAGTGTCTGCAAATAAATCTATTTTGAGTGACTCCATATACTCACCCGGCTCGCGGGATTCATGCTGCCATTCGGAAAGTTGACGCAGCCAGGCAAGTTTTTTATCAAAATTGGCATTACTTTGTTTATAACCTTCTTTATATTTCCAGTGGGCTGCAATACCGTATTCAGAAGTACGATGCATTTCCCAAGTCCGAATCTGAATCTCAAACGGTTCACCTTGGGCTCCAATCAAGGTTGAATGCAATGATTGATACATATTAGGTTTTGGCATAGCAATATAATCTTTAAACCGGCCGGGAATTGGTTTCCATAGTGTATGAACTATGCCCAAAGCCCCGTAACAGTCATTAACAGAATCTACAATGACTCTGACTGCTGTTAAATCATAAATCTCACTTAATTCCTTATTTTGTTTTATCATCTTCTGATATATACTATAAAAATGCTTGGGACGCCCTGCAATATCAGCCTTAATCCCGATTTCATCCAAACGTTGTTTTAACTCTTTAATAACCGTATTGATCAGAGCCTCACGTTCACGTCGTTGAAGGGCTATGCCTTCTACGAGATCATAATACTCTTCAGGTTTAAGAAAACGGAACGCAAAATCTTCCAACTCCCATTTAATCCGAAAAATACCCAAACGATTAGCTAATGGTGCAAAAATCTCCAACGTTTCCTGGGCAATTTCTTTCTGTTTTTCCAGGGAATGATATTTTAGGGTTCTCATATTATGCAATCTGTCGGCCAATTTTATGAGGATTACCCGAATATCCTTGGCCATCGCTAAAAACATCTTGCGCAGGTTCTCAACCTGAATTTCTTCTTTACTTTTATACTCTATCCGTCCCAGTTTAGTTACGCCATCTACTAAAAGGGCTACTTCGTTACCAAACTTCTTTTCAATATCGGCAAAATTATATTCTGTATCTTCGATGACATCATGAAGTAACGCAGCAATAATCGTTGGCTGGTCCAACTCCAATTCAGCCAAGATCAGGGCTACTTCCAGAGGGTGTTGAATATAATCTACTCCGGAGTTCCGGTGTTGTCCATAGTGGGCTTCAGCAGCAAACTGATAAGCCAGATCAATCTTTTCCAATTGATCGGCCGGAAGCACTTTCTTAAGTTTTTCTTTCAGTTCCTCTGGAGTCATTTCGGTACTCCTCTCCTGTAAAAAACCGCTTTAAAAAAATAATCGGGTTTAAAATATTTCTTCCTTTACTATTTTTTCAACTAAAAGCATTATATTTTCCCTGGAAATACCAAGAAGATGCTTTTGAAATTGAGTTACTCTTTTCCAATACCTTTTAGAACTGGCATAACGAAGGGAAACCTCTAAATCAAGCTTCTGTTCCGATGGTAATAATTCTATTACGAACAAATCTGAACTGCCCAGATAACGTACAAGGCCTAATTCTTCGAAAATCTTCAGGGCTTCCAAGCTATTTTGTTCACTTTCAAGAGGCTTCCAACAAAAAGGATTTTCGGTCCTGGCCATTTTTTGAAAATAGCGGTATTTTTGGACTAACTTCTGGCGAGAAAGATAAACAGACCGTTTCTGTAACTCAAGTTCTGATCTTGGTTTAAATTCAGTTAAAGCTATTTGCCCGACTCCGAGACTTAAGATAGATTCCAACCCAAACCTTAAGTCATCCCTTGTAAAAGGGATTCCAACAATTATACCTAATACAGGAGGGTTTAAGCAATTATTCTCAAGCAAACTGCTGTTACTCCCGGTGTTTTCCTTGTTTTTACAAAAGTCTTCTAAACTTACCGTTCTAAGCAAGGTTGAATCCCAGATCACTATTTTATCGACAATAGATGAGTTTTCAAGATTATTCTTCGTGATTGCCATAACTTTACGAAGCCAGAAATTACGCTCGTAATTTCGCCAATCTAAAACTTTAGGAACCACTGAGTCCTTTCGGGGATTTTGACCCTGATTATCCGATAAGATTGCTGTTTGATTTATCTTGTCCTGCACTTTTGCTTCATTCTGAACATCCTTTACTACCAACTGCAGTTGCCGACAACCTTTGAAGGTATTAATATCCAGGCTAAAGGCCAGATCAAGCCGGGTACTGGCCAATAATTCATTTATACGTTCACCCTGACTAAAGGCTATCCCTTCCATAACACCTCGTGGTCCCACATGAAGTTTTAAATGGCTGCCATTTTTCCCAACTTGACTCAGTTTGTAAACGGGAAGCTGCCTTACAGCTAAGATTGGTCCTGAATTACCATAGCCGAAGGGGGCCAATTGATCCAATTCTTGTTGAAGTGATTCAGTTAGCATGGAAAAATCCACAAAACGGTCAATAGTCAGTTTTTTTTGAAATACTTCTTCCGGTAACTTATCCGCTTCAGCATTTAAGCCCTCTTTCAATTGAGCAATAGCCCCGGTGGCAATAGTAAAACCTGCTGCCTGACGGTGACCGCCAAATCTCTCCAGCAAACCTGCCTGGGTGCATAATTGTTTAAGTACATGATATCCGGGAATTCCTCTGGCTGAACCTTTAGACAACTTGCCTTCTACTGAAATTATAAAAACCGGACGATGATAACGTTCTACCAGGCGGGAAGCAACGATTCCAATAACACCGTGATGCCAATTTTCTGATGCTAAAACGATTACACTTGGAAGCGGGCCTTGTTCCAGTTGCGTTACAGCCTCAGTAAGTATTTCTTTTTCAGTTTTCTGCCGAAGAGCATTTTCTGCTGATAACATCCGGGCTAATTCTTGGGCTCGCTGCGGGTTCGCTGTCAACAATAATTCCAAGCCGGGACGTGCACTGTCCATACGACCAACCGAGTTAATTCGCGGAGCCATAAGAAAAGCTATTGATCCGGCTTTCAAGCTTTTATTCTGTAGGCCGCATTCTACCAGGAGGGCCTTTATCCCAGGATTTGTCGTACACTCCATCTGCTTTAAGCCATGAAAGACTAAAACACGGTTTTCCCCAATCAAAGGGACGACATCAGCTATAGTTCCCAAAGCAACAAAATCCAGAAGATCTTTTTGGGATTTCAACCCAATTCCGGCAGTTTGGAACTCTTGCAAGAGAGCCTGAACAAGTTTAAAGGCTACTCCGACCCCGGCCAGTTCTCTAAAAGGATAACCACTATCCTCTACTTTAGGATCTATAATGGCATATGCCGGAGGCAGTATTTCCAGAGGTTCATGATGATCGGTAATAACTACATCAATTCCTGATTCGTTAGCAAATTTTATCTCTTCAAAAGCCGTAATTCCACAATCGACAGTAATCAGCACCTTGACACCCGCCCGGGAAGCCTTTTCAATAGTTTTTTGATGTAATCCGTAACCTTCTTCTTGTCTGTGAGGTATGTAAGTTACAGCCTTGAATCCCAGATCAACCAGTACTTTATAAAGCAAGGCTGTACTTGTTACTCCATCAACATCGAAATCTCCATAAACAAGGACTTTCTCTTTATATCTTAAAGCTTTGGTCAAGCGTTCAATAATTCGTGACATATCCTTAAAACAATAAGGTGAAGCAAGACTCAACATCGTCGGGCGAAGATAATCCACTGCTTTTCTTACTTCCTGCAAACCTCGCCGGGCCAGAATATCCGCCACAATAGGAGATATTGCCAATAATTCACTAAGTAAAAATGTTTTGTTGTTTTTAGTTTCGGGTATTAACCAGCATTGCTTCAATTTTTGGCATCCTCACAACATTTTGATTAATAAATATTTTTTAAGCCGGAGCTTAAGTCAATTAAACTCATAATTTTCAGAACATACAAAAAGGACTCCCAAAGCAAGGAAGCCCCACGGATTATATCTACCGCCCATATTATTAGGGCTTAAGCGTTCAGACTATTCTATCTTATAAGATAACAAATCCAACCTTCATGTGCAACTCTTAAATACCAGGAATCGAAAACATTTTTTACGTTGGGGTTAATAAGGATAAAAATAATTGCCAAGAATAATCCATCCTAAACCCAGAACAGCCCGACAAAGCGTTGGCGCAAAACTCCAAAGGATCATACTCTGACTTTGATTTGGCTTAAGCCCCATTCCAATGATCAAACCCCATAAGACTAATGCTAAAACAGGAGTAAAGAATACTCCAAACAAAACCAGGCTTATTATTCCGCCAATAAGTCCGGTTATTGCCCTTACTTTGCCGGCCTTATATTCCAAGCCGATAAGCACCAGGATTCCGAGAGAAAACCCCAGGAAAAGGACTCCTTCCCACTTCCAAAAGTCAGTTGCTTTATGGATAAAAAAGTTAATAATACTGACTAATCCCCCGGCTATAACCATCCCTCTAATTCCGCTTATAAATGTCATTCCTGCAGCAGCTATGAGTAAACCTTCATAAAAAATCATCATGAGCAGGTTCACGCAGTTCGCTCCCTTACTTAACAAAAATGAAAAATCAGTATTATTATAACCATGGTTCCAGCTTAATAGTCTACCCTGCCGTTAGCTGGTTGTCATGGAACTTATTACCTGATACAAGCATAAGTTATATCAGGATAGTAAGTATCTCATCTGATCAGTAAGTCGAAAAATAAAAGGAGGTTTTTCCAGATGTATTGGAGACGCTGGTGGGGATACCCCTGGATGGGTTTCGGTGGGGGGTTTGGCTTTCCTTGGTTCGGTTTCGGCTGGCGCCGTTGGTGGTGGTAATTGTTAATCAAACTTCTCCTTAATTTTGTTTATTTCTAAATCGCTGTTCCGACAGCGATTTTTGATTCAAATCAGAGAATCGAGTAGGGAGGATTTTCTCCTCCCTCTCACACCACCTAGCATGCGGATCCGCACTAGGCGGTTCAATTCAAATAGTAATCCACACAACTAATGAGTCCTCGCTTTGCGAGGATTTCTTTTGA
>JAQVLN010000013.1 GCA_028704155.1 Desulfitobacteriaceae bacterium | reverse complement strand
CGCCGGAACCGGGAATCTCCTTTTTCCCTGAATCCAGTGGAATAGCTTCCAGATAATATCTGCGCAGATGGCTAAAACACAGACAGCGGGTGATTCCTTCTACCTTTTCATATCCCTTATAGGCATCCCAGCGTAATGCTCGCAATGAGTTGTGGCGTTTATTACAGAAAAGGAAAACGCTTGTGCCCGAATGAGGATCAAGCTTGAATTTCAGTGCAACTAATGAGGTGAGTCCGTTCTGCTGCTTACGAAAATCTGTTGCCCCAAGTGCAAGATAGATATGGTCTGCCCCATCAGCTATATGCTTCATCATAATTCCTGCAGGACCTTCATCAGCCCTGCCAGTGCGGCCGGATGGAAATTACAAGGAACGATCACATGAAAGCTTTTGAAGAAGATCTGAAAGTCGGAATTTAATACTGGATTTTGCTTTGCTGTATCAGCAGGTGAAAGGATAGGGGTAATATCGGCAAAAGTTGTTTCTTCACCTGTTTTTCGTCTTTTGCGCACCTGCTGATTCCAATAATTGTACTGATGCTTGCTTATTCCATTATTTTTACACCATTCCACGATCGTCATCCCATTTTGGACTCTTTCTTTTATTCGCTGTTCCCAGAGTTCCAGATTCTTAGCTGTGGATTTCAACTTAAAACCTCCCTTCTGATCACTTGCTCTCAGTGTATCAGAGGGGAGGCTTAGTTACACGACGGTGTTTGTTCCACCGCTTACAAGTATACCAAAAGAAAGAGAATAAGCGATATTGAGTTACCTAGCTTGACGAAGACAGGTTTATTATAGTTCAGCAAGGCTTGACATACTATATATGGTACAATTAAAATAAGAATTACTATATATAGGGGTGATATAATGAAATGTCCTTTTTGTGATAATGAGGATACCAAGGTTCTTGATTCCCGTCAGGTTGAAGAAGGAACAGTAGTAAGGAGACGCAGGGAATGTGACGGTTGTTTACGGCGTTTTACTACTTATGAGAAATATGTATACACTCCACTGATTGTAGTTAAAAAAGATGGCAGAAGAGAGAAATTTTCACGTGTTAAAATTAATCAAGGTATGCTGAGAGCTTGCGAGAAACGCCCTATATCAATAGAGGAAATTGAAGAAGTAGCTTATACAATTGAAAAGGGGTTAAGGAATAGTCACGAATGTGAGGTTTCCAGCAAGGAAATTGGAGAGGCAGTAATGCAGAGGTTGTTTAATATGGATGAAGTAGCCTATATACGTTTTGCTTCAGTTTATCGTCAATTTACGGATGTGCAGCATTTTATGCGTGAACTTGAAGAACTTGTACAGAGAAAAGTATAAATAATATTGTGGGGGAATTAATATTGAGTTTTATTGAGAAAGCACCAAAATCATGGCAAAAAGCAGCTTTAACCCAGAACGCCAGAGTTATATTGGAAAGACGCTATTTAAAACAGGAAGATGGACAAGTTATAGAAACACCTGAAGATATGTTTTACCGCATAGCTTCGATTGTAGCCGGGATAGAAGAAAAATACCAGAAGGATAGAAAAGAAATCCAAAAACTGATTAAAGACTTCTATCTTATGATGTGCAATCTGGAATTCATGCCTAATTCTCCTACATTAATGAATGCAGGAAGGGATCTTGGACAATTAAGTGCTTGCTTTGTTTTGCCTATTAACGACTCTATGGAGGATATTTTTGATGCTATAAAAAATGCTGCAATCATACATAAATCCGGTGGTGGCACAGGTTTTAGTTTCTCACGGCTTCGTCCTAAAAACAGTGCAGTGCGTTCGACAGGCGGAGTTGCTTCGGGGCCTGTGTCTTTTATGAAAGTATTTAATGCAGCCACGGAAGCGGTAAAGCAGGGCGGAACTCGACGTGGTGCCAATATGGGGATTTTAAAAGTTGATCATCCTGATATTCTGGAATTTATCCAGTGTAAGGAAGACAACAAAGAGATAACTAATTTTAATATCTCAGTTGGCATTACTGAGTCATTTATGGCAGCAGTAAATCAGGGCAGTCCCTATGACTTAATTGATCCGCATAGCAATAATGTTGTGGGACAATTATCAGCAAAAGACGTTTTTAATAAAATAGTCGACCATGCCTGGCGGAACGGTGAACCCGGTATTGTTTTTCTTGACAGATTAAACAAGGATAATCCTACGCCCCAATTAGGAGAAATTGAAGCTACAAATCCATGTGGAGAGCAGCCTTTACTTCCTAATGAAGCCTGTAATCTGGGATCTATCAATCTTAAACTAATGGTGACTGAAAAAGATAGCAAGATAGTTGTAGATTGGGAAAAGTTAGCACGTACAGTCCGATTGGCCGTTCGTTTTTTAGATAACATTATAGAAGTTAATCGATACCCTCTGGCAGTTATCGAGGAAATGGTTAAAGGAAATCGCAAAGTAGGACTTGGGGTTATGGGATTTGCCGATATGTTAATCCTCATGCAAATTTCTTATGCTTCAGAGGATGCTGTAGAGTGTGCAGAAAAAGTAATGCGTTTTATTCAAACGGAGGCGCGGCTTGAATCACAGCGTTTGGCAGAGGAACGGGGAACTTTCCCCAATTATCAGGGTTCAATTTATGATGGTGTTATGAAACTGCGTAATGCCACATTAACAACAATTGCTCCTACCGGAACAATCTCTATGATTTGTGGGGTATCAAGCGGTGTTGAACCTTTATTTGCAGTGGCCTATACCAAGACAGTTATGGATGGAACTTCTTTGGTGGAAGTTAACCCGATTTTCGAAGAATTTGCTCGAAGATATAGCTTTGATTCCCCCGGACTTGCGGAAAAGATTGCCTTGACAGGAACTGTTTTAGGATTGCCGGAGGTCCCCAATTGGGTACAGGAAGTATTCATTACAGCTCAAGAGATTGCACCGGAGTGGCATATTCGTATTCAGGCTGCTTTTCAAAAATGTGTGGATAATGCCGTTTCCAAGACTATAAATTTTGCCAATACTGCTAAACGTGATGATATTGCCGAGGCTTATCAGTTGGCCTATGATTTAAACTGTAAAGGCCTGACAGTTTACCGGGACGGCAGCCGGGAAGAGCAGGTTCTATCTTCAGGGACAACAACTGCTTTTAAAGAATCTGATCAGAATCAAATTGACACCCTAATGGTAATTCCTCCTAAAGTACCTTTTGTTCCGGAAGTAAATACAGTTATGCCACGTCCGCGGCCTTCAGTTACTACTGGAGTTACTGAGAAGATAAAAATTGGTTGTGGGACCCTTTATGTTAGTGTAAATGCTGATGATAAAGGAATTTGTGAGGTATTCACTAATACTGGGCGAGCCGGTGGTTGTTCCTCCCAATCTGAGGCGACAGCAAGACTAATTTCTATAAGTTTACGTTCAGGTATATCTGTGGATGCAATAATTGAACAAATTAAAGGAATACGCTGTCCGGCTTGTATTCGTCGGGAAGGAGTTAATGTTACATCTTGTCCTGATGCCATTGCCCGTGTGATTTTTAAATATAATGATGTTGGCGGACCTGCTAATGGAAACGGAAATGGAAATGGAAATGGTTACGGTACAAATTGGTCACTAAATGACCCCAGAATTGTGTTTGCGACGGCGATGACTAATGCTGAAAAAGCAGTAGTGAAGAAAGCACGTGTTGCGGTGGCAGTTGACAATGCTTGTCCCGAATGCGGAGGGACTATTAATCATGAAAGTGGTTGTGTGGTCTGCACTTATTGCGGGTACTCCAAGTGCGGGTAAAAATACATGTTCATTTAGAATAAAATTTTTAAATTAAAAATAAAGTCTGTCGCCGGAGTTGTCAAGATTAGTTCAGTCGAGATTTGTAAGGATACAATATTTAGCAACTTGGTCAAGGTCAGATAAACCGGTTATCAAATAACAACATTTCTGCTAAAAAGGGAGAGTGGATTAATCCAAAGAAATTCACGATTCTAAATATACGTAAATTTCATAGTTACAAATATAAAAATAGGGGTTAAACTAATTATTAGTTAGCTTTAAATATTCTAAAAAAGAGAGGTAGGGTAGGAGGATATAAAAGCCACAAATTTTAAGCAAGATGAAGAATGGAAGGAAACGAGAAAAAGGTAGGAGTTAGTAGTGATTAAATGTCATTAGTAGGATTTAGAAGGATGGTGTATACGATGAACCTAACTTACATTGGACCAATACCTACCCCTGATGAACTCAAAGCAGAGATTTTTTTGAGTCCGAAGGCTATCGAAATTAAAGCAGAACGAGACCGTATCATTAGAGATGTATTTGAAAACAGGTCTGACAAAAAAATAATTATTATCGGCCCCTGTTCTGCTGACAAAGAAGATTCTGTTATGGAATATATGAATCGTTTGGCAGCAGTTAATGAAGAGGTAGAAGATAAATTAATTATTGTTCCGCGAATTTATACCAATAAACCAAGAACAACGGGTGAAGGTTACAAAGGGATGCTTCATCAGCCTGATGTTAACGAGGGGCCGGATATGTATAAAGGGCTTCATAGTATTCGTAGGCTTCATAAGAGACTTATCGACGAGACCGGCCTGACGGCAGCCGATGAAATGCTCTATCCGGAAAACAGCAGATATTTGGACGATATCCTGGCTTATCATGCGGTAGGTGCTCGTTCAGTTGAGAACCAAGGGCATCGTCTGACTGCGAGTGGTATTAAAGAGCCTGTTGGTATGAAGAATCCAACAAGCGGCGATCTAAATGTTATGCTGAATTCTATCAAAGCAGCCCAATTAAAACATCGCTTTATTTTCAATGGATATGAAGTGCAGACCCACGGTAATCCATTAGCGCATGCTATACTCCGAGGGGCAATGAACCAGTATGGTAGCAATATTCCAAACTATCATCATGAGGACCTTATAAAACTGGCAAAAATGTATCAGAAGGCAGGACTGAACAATCCGGCTGTTATTATAGACTGTAATCATGCTAACTCAATGAAACAATGGCAGGAACAACCTCGGATTGCCAAAGAAGTAATGTATAATTCATTACGCTCAGAAACCATCGGCAAGATGGTCAAAGGTTTAATGATCGAAAGTTATTTGATGGACGGGTCTCAACCGGAAACAGGAACGAACTATGGGCAATCAATTACTGATGCTTGTCTTGGCTGGAAGAAGACAGAACGCTTGCTTTTAGAGATTGCGGATATGGTTAGGTAAAGCATTTCTATAAGCAGCCTGCTTTGTTTTTACTTTGGACGGGCAGATAAATAAAGAGGAACCGCAACTACTTGACTGTCAGGTAGCTGCGGTTTTGTTTTGCTTCGACGGCATTTAAGCAAAATGTTCTTATGTTATAATCTCATTATGAGGTGTAATTTGAAATACCAAAGGAGACGAAATGGAATCGATAGATAAAAAAGAAAGAAGCATAATTGTTTCTATTATTTTGGCAGGAGCCTTTATGGGCTGGATAACCCAAAGCTTATTGACTTGTGCCTTACCGAAAATCATGACCAGCTTATCTATTTCTGCAAATAAGGCACAATGGTTAACTACGTTCTATTTAATGGTTTTAGGTGTTATGATTCCATTGACAGCATATTTAATAGACAAATTTGCTACGAGAAAAATATTTATTTTCTGCATGGCCATATTTACTTTTGGAAGCATTATAGCAGCATTTTCAACTAACTTTACAATGTTACTTACTGCACGTATCCTCCAAGCAGCCGGAGCAGGAATATTAATGCCCCTGGTGCAGTATGTTGTCTTGCTGTTATATCCTGTTGAACAGCGGGGAACCGCAATGGGCATGGTTGGCTTGGTAATTGGATTGGCACCGGCGCTAGGTTCGGTAATATCGGGTTTGCTTGTTGATTCATATGGGTGGAACAGCATTTTTTACGTTTTAAGCCTGTCTTCAATTCTAAATTTAATTATAGCAGTTCCATTTTTGCGAAATGTCGGTGAAACAAGAGAAGTTGAATTAGACATACAATCGGTTGTGTTATCAACTATTGGCTTTGGTGTTTTACTGTTTGGATTCAGTACCCAAGGGAGTTACGGTTTTTTTAACATAATAACTATAATGCAATTAGCTATTGGATCTCTGGCCCTAATCTGGTTTGTTGTCAGGCAATTTAAATTGGAGCAGCCCCTTTTGGATTTGCGTGTATTCAAGGATAGTGCCTTCACTGTCAGCGTGATTTTGGTGATGGTTGTTAATACGGCCCTGATCTCGGCTAGTATCCTGATACCGATCTACATTCAGATAGCAAGGGGTTATTCTGCTTTGGTTTCAGGGGTGTTTATGGTACCCGGCATAGCAATAATGGCTGTCCTGAACCCCTATACAGGTTATTTAATGGATAAATATGGACCTCGCTTGCTATCTATCGTCGGCTTATGTTTACTTACACTAGGTACGTTCGGGTTTTCTTCTGCTACAGAAACGACTGCCTTGATTTTATTCGAAATTATGTTTACTATCAGACTAATCGGAGTTGCTATGGCCTTAATGCCTTTGACAACCTGGGGGTTAAACGGCTTGCAAAAGCAATATCTTTCACATGGCACAGCTGTCCATAATACTTTGCGTCAGGTTGCAGGGGCTATCGGATCGGCAACCATAATTTCCATCATGACAAGTACTGCTCAAAAAGCAAGTTCTGTTTCGGCAGAACAAGCCCAAATATATGGAATAAACAAGGCGTTTTTTATCTCGGGAATAATGCTGGTAATTTCAGTACTTCTTGCCATACTAACTGTTGATAAAAAGAGTAAGGTCAAACTCTTTCAGCACCACTAGCTTTATAAAGAGGGAGTGTGTGTATAATGAATGGGTAAATTAGGCTTGATTTGAACCTAATCTGTCAGTCTCGATGATACTCTGCGATATAGTTCAGGTTGCGGAATCTTTCCAGATAATCAAGGCCATAGCCGACTACGAATACATTAGGCATTACGAAGCAGCGATAATCGATGTTAATGGTCAGGAGTCGTTCTGCCGGGTTATCAAGGAGAGTACATATTTTTAAACTGGCCGGTTTTGCGGCCTCCAGATGTTGACAGATATAACCAAGAGTTAGGCCTGTTCCTATTACATCTTCGACCAGAAGGACATGCCGACCGGTTATGGATAGGTCAAGGTCTTTAGTAAAGCGGACTACGCCTGTTTTAGTTGTTTCATCTGAGAAAGCCTTGATGGAAAGAAAATCGATATTTAAGGGAATTGTCAGATGGCGTGTCAAGTCTGCTAAAAAATAGAGCGAGCCTTTCAGAACACTGATTGCGATTAATTCCTTGCCTTGGTAATCTTGGTCGATTTCCCGACTAATTTCCGAAATTCGTTGCTGTATTTGCTCTTGAGTAAAAATTATTTTTCCAATAGGCTTGAAATTCATTTCCTATTCTGATCCTTCCTTTAATCTGAATTTTTTTAAAAGAGTATAAAAATCTTTTTTAAAAACAATGTTGATATTTGTGCCGGGATAGAGTTTTTTGAGTAGTGCAACCTTTTTCTTTTTTTGAGAGGCATATTTCTGGTTCATGGTTGTAAGCTCAATAAAGGTATTAAATCTGGGTAGATAAAAATCAGGTGAAAACGCCTGGGTTATATTACTCTCCTCATCCCATTTGATAGGGAAGGTACGGGGTTCATATTCCCACTCGATGTTATACATATCCAGGATTTTGGCAAATTCCTCTTCTGACGAGTGTTTGAAAAAAACAGGCTTTTTCTTTTCTGTATCGGAGACTTCTGTCGGGGGCTGGGTATAAATTTCTTTATTCCTAGCGAAATTATATAAGAGAGAGACACTTTCTTCTATAGTAATAAAGTTTGTGTTAAGAATGATGTGGTAAAGAGCCGGATCTGACCAATCCTTTTGATAGATTGTGGAAATATAGCGCTTATGCTTCCTGTCTGTAAGTTCCAGGAATCTTTGGGCATCAGTTTCTTCCATACCGTATCTTTGCATAATACGCTTGGTCCGAACATCTTGAGAGGCCATGACTTTAACGTGGATGGCAGCCGGATGCCGGGAAAATATAATCTGAGCGCCTAAACCAAAAATGATTGCCGGTTGTTCAGCAATAAAGGCTCTTAATTTATTTTCAATATATTCTACAAAGGTTAAGCCTGCTGCCGAAGAGTTTAGATAAAAGCCGGGACTTTCTGACAGCATATGCAGTTCATGTTTGTTGGCTATTTCCGGAAGCCATTGGTTCATTACCAAATCCCGGGAAATAACCGGCAGTTCCAGTTTGTCGGCAAGAATTTCGGTGATTTTCCTACCCAGGCTTCCAGCCTGTCTGGAGATAGTAATAAAAGTCAAAGCAGACACTCCTGATTGTTTTCTAATATTATATCATATAATATTCATACCATTCTAAATTTACATACAAGTTGTAATGCTAAAATTATAGATATCAAACTTCTGAAGTATAAGTCTAATTCCTGTAAGGAAATCGAGAATTTTCACACATCAGCTTTTTACAGGCCGCATTTCCTGCAGAAAATGTTAGTCTAATGATAAACGAGTTATGTTTATACAAAGATAAGTCTGCATGCTCTTAGGTCACACTTATTTGTGCTTGGCGCGAGCTGCGAACGCAGCGGGTAAATAGCCCGGGAGTGCTCCACTTGCTTTAATATCTATCTACTGTTCAAGTGGTTGAATCGTAGAAGCGAAAGGAATAGATATAAACATGAAAATTTATTTGCATCTAGCGGAAGGTTTTGAAGAAATCGAGGCGGTTTCTGTTGTTGATGTTCTCAGAAGAGCTGATATGGATGTGGAGACAGTCTCAATATCCGGAAAAAAGGAGGTAATTGGTGCTCATAATATTATATTGGTTGCAGATAAGCTTTTTGAAGAAATTAATTATGATCAGGGTACCATGATAGTATTACCGGGAGGAATGCCCGGAACTACCAATCTGGAGAACCATGTTGGCCTGACAGAAAAAATAAAGGCTTATGCCAGGCAGGATAAGTGGCTTGCCGCCATTTGTGCGGCACCAATGATTTTGGGCAGGCTGGGGATCTTAAATGATAAATCTGCAACTTGTTATCCGGGTTTTGAAAAAGAATTAATAGGTGCTAATTATTTAGCTTCTGTTTCGGTTGTCCAGTCAGGTAAAATAATAACTTCACCTGGACCGGGAACGGCAATTTTGTTTGGTTTGAAAATAGTTGAGGTTTTAATTGGTCCTAATCAAGCAGAAGCGATTCGGGAAAGCATGCGGGTATGTCCCTTAAGGTAAAAATATAAACACAACCTCATTAAAGAACTGCCTAACACTTTAAGGAGGTTGTTTAGATAAGAAATAATGGTTATCTATTTTTTAACAGATCCCTGATCTCAGAAAGAAGCTCTGCCTCTTGGGATACAACTGGCACAGGGGCCTCAGGCTTTGGTTTCCTGGAAAGTTTGTTAAGTGCTTTGACCATCAGGAAAATAGCCAAGGCAATGATCAGAAAATCAAAGGCTGTCTGGATAAAGTTGCCGATATTCATGGTAACCGCCTCTTTAACTACATTACCCGAAGGATCCATGACCGGCCCTTTAAGGGGAAGTTTAATATCGGTGAAGTTAATTCCGCCTACCAAAAGCCCAATCGGCGGCATAACAATATCTGCCACTAATGATGATACAATTTTGCCAAAGGCACCGCCGATGATGATACCTATAGCCAAGTCCATAACATTGCCTCTTGCAGCGAATTCCTTGAATTCCTTAAGCAGTTTCATGAATATTCCCCCTTTAAATTTATTATCAGATCAATGATCTGATTTTCCTAACCTATAAAGAAGCTTCATAAAGGTTACTTGACAGATCAAAGCAGATGATCTTACGAGGGACATTATACAATGATTTATTATTTATTTAAATTATTAAATTCGTAAAAAACAATCCTATTAGTACTAAACTTTTGTCTAGGAGCCTGTTTCATAACACCAGAAATCAATTTTGCACGTCTTAAAAGCCACAATATATAGTGTTATAAATATGCCATTTGTACTAAATACGGACATCAACTTTCAGTGAAACTACTTTTGCAACAGGCTCCTAGCAGGATTTTCAAGCAGTGGCATAGAATCTTTATTTAATTTGCTTAGCTGTGTATTGAAGTGGGATTTCGAAAAGCAAAAATTGTAAACACTATCAATATTATGAGAATATCTTTGAAAGGAGATTATTATGTGCCAACAAAACGTTTTTACTCTCAAATCATCTGCCTTCGAAAATGATGGGACAATACCTGAGAAATATGCTGAAAAGAATATGGTTTCTCCTCCTTTGAGCTGGGAGAATGTTCCCGCCGGAACTAAAAGCTTCGCTCTTGTTATGACGGATCCGGACGTACCGGCTGAATTTAACCTTCCGCGGATTGTTACCCATTGGATGCTCTACAATATTTCAGCTTCTGTCAATAGGCTGCCGGAAGGAGTCAGTCCCGGAGGAGCTCTTCCGGCAGGCGCCAGGGATATGAACAGCGACCTAATCACTTTACTTAACTTTCCGGGTTACCAAGCCGGGTATGCTTCTCCCTGGCCGCCGGATGCTGCTCACCGCTATGTATTTACCCTTTTTGCTCTGAAGAAAGACAATTTGGATATACCTGTCGATGCAGACTACACTGAGTTTGCGAAAGTTGTTTTACCCCAGGCTATTGCCACTGCCACTTTAATTGGCTATTATGGTCCGGCCAAAAATCCACTTCCCGCTTGATCTGTTAATTGATGATTGCCGAAAAAATGACTATAAACAACAAGGGATTTAAGCTGAGAAGGCCGAAATCCCTTTTGTTAATTTGAGGTTTTTTTCTGGTGATAAATATCTTATTTTACTGTACTTCCTGGGACAAGCTATTTATAATTTATTTTAAAATAACTAAAGAACGAGGAACAAGAAAATGGGGAAAAGTTTGGTTCTAACAGAAAAACCCTCAGTTGGACGGGATATTGCCAAGATTCTGAATTGTAATCAAAAAGGTAATGGCTGTTTTATCGGGCCCAAATATGTTGTAGCCTGGGCTTTGGGGCATTTGGTTACATTGGCTGACCCGGAGGCGTATGACGAGAAATACAAAACCTGGAAACTAGAGGACTTGCCGATGCTTCCGCCTAAAATGCAATTAGTTGTAATAAAAGAAACATCCAAACAATTTACTGTAATTAGGAATCTGATGAAAATGCCGGAATTTGATGAGCTGATTATTGCTACCGACGCCGGACGAGAGGGGGAACTGGTGGCCAGGTGGATTATTCAGAAAGCCGGTTGGCGCAAGCCCATTAAGCGTTTGTGGATTTCCTCCCAAACCGAACGGGCTGTCAGGGAAGGTTTCAGCAATCTGAAACCCGGCAGGGAGTATGAATATTTAGCAGCTTCAGCTGAATGCCGTGCTGAGGCTGATTGGCTGGTCGGTTTGAATGTAACCAGGGCGCTGACCTGTAAATACAATGCCCAGCTTTCTGCAGGCAGGGTACAAACCCCCACTCTTGCCATGGTTGTCGAAAGGGAGAATGAGATTAAACGTTTCGTACCCAAAGATTATTGGACAATCCAGGCCTCAGTCAATGGTTTTGTTTTGCGTTGGCAGGATAAAAACGGGCAAAACCGTATTTTCGAAAAAAGCAAGGCAGATGAAATCACAGCCAAAGTCAGCGGTCAAAGCGGAGAAATTGTGGAGGTCAAAAAAGAGGCCAGGAAAGAACTTCCTCCCCTGGCTTATGATCTGACTGAACTGCAAAGAGATGCCAACCGTAAATACGGCTACTCTGCTAAAACAACATCTTCGGTAATGCAGCAACTTTACGAAAACCATAAACTAGTTACTTATCCGCGAACTGATTCGCGCTATATCAGTGAAGATATTGTCCCTACTTTACCGGAACGTTTAAAGGGTATTGCTGTAGGACCCTATGCAGGATGGGTGCGGCCCCTTTTGAAAAATAAGATAGTTACCGGTAAACGCTTTGTGGACGGTTCCAAAGTATCTGACCATCACGCTATTATACCGACTGAGCAGCCTCTAAATTTGAGCAGGCTGAGTAATGAAGAAATGAAAATTTACGACTTGATTGTTAAACGGTTTATTGCTGTACTTTCCCAGCCCTTTCAATATGAACAAACAACAGCCAAAGCAGTAATCAGGGATGAAATTTTTACAGCCCGGGGAAGAATCGTTAAATCTAAAGGCTGGCGCAGTGTTTATGAGGGGCAGGGCACTTGGGACGAAGAAGATGGAGAAGAGGAAGCGGAACAATCACTTCCGGAACTCCGGAAAGGGGATAGGCTTAAGGACCTTACAATAAAAGCAGTCGCGGCTAAAACAAGGCCACCGGCCAGACATACTGAAGCGACCTTGCTTTCGGTCATGGAACATCCGGGAAAATTGATTGATAATCGGAAACTGCGGGAAACACTGGATAACAGCCATGGGTTGGGGACCCCGGCCACCAGGGCTGAGATTATTGAGAAGCTATATAATTCTTTTTATATTGAGCGCCAGGGTAAAGAACTGGTTCCAACCTCAAAAGGAATTCAGCTGATTGGCCTGGTCCCTCCGGAACTGAAATCACCAGAGCTGACGGCTAAGTGGGAACAGCAGCTAGGTGAGATCAGCAAAGGCAGGGCTGACAGGCAGAAATTTATCAGTGGAATCAGGGACTATGCCGGCAAATTGGTATTGGCGGTAGCTGACAGCAGTCAAACTTACCGGCATGATAATCTGACCAGGATAAAATGTCCGGAGTGTGGCAAGTACCTCCTGCAGGTCAAAGGCAAACGTGGTAATATGCACATCTGCCAGGACCGTGAATGCGGTTATCGCAAAAGTATCTCAACTATCTCCAATGCCAGGTGTCCCCAATGTCACAAAAAGATGGAGATACGCGGTGAGGGTGAAAATAAAATATTTGCCTGTGCCTGCGGGTACCGGGAAAAGCTGTTAGCTTTTCAGAAAAGACGGAATGAAGAAAAGGTTAATATCAACAAACGGGAAGTCAGCAACTATCTGAAGCACCAAACCGAGACACAACCGCTTAATACGGCCTTGGCAGATGCTTTGGCAAAGTTTAGGGAAAAGAAGGATTAAAGGTGGCCTGGTTCGGGCCGGATAAATTTATTTTCGGGAACTGTCAGGATCCGGTCCAGGGTTTCCAGTATTTTCATCTTATCATTGGGTATATTGCCGCTAACCGGGGCAAAATTTAAGAAGTGGTCGCTGAAGAGTTGGGAAGGACCGGTTAATTCAGAAATTAACAAACGGGTTTCTTTGATAGCTTCATGGGGAGAAAGCAAAGTGAATATTCCTTTCATATAGTCTTGATATAAGGGTGTTCCAGGGAACGGATTGAAAGTACGTACGCGGATGAAGTTCGGGTTAAAAGAATTGAGGACACGGGCGCTTTCCAGGGAATGCTCCTGAGTGCGTTCGCGCCCACCAATACCGATGAGGATATACTCGCTTAATTCAATTTGTGCTTCCTTTACTTTAAGGCCGTTTTCAATCATTTCTGCGGCTGTGAAGCCTTTGTTAATCCTGCGCAGGACCTCATCATCTCCACTCTCCATACCGGAATGGATGCGACTCAAACCCGCTTCCCGTAAAAGACACAGCTCCTGAAGGGATTTTAAAGCAAGGTATTTTGCCGAACCGTAGACAGTCATGCGTTTGAGCTGGGGGAATAATTCTTTGGCATAATTGAGGATATCAGCCAGTTGGTCGGTTTTCATGATAATCGTGTTCCCATCGGGAAAGAAGATTGACTCAACTGTGTCTCCATAATATTTGCCGGCCATCAGCAGGTCCTCTTTGATATCAGCTACTGAACGGATGCGGAATTTTTTATCCTGATACATGCCGCAAAAGGTACATTTATTATGCGGGCAGCCGATTGTGGCCTGGATAAGTAAACTTTCGGCTTCACTCGGCGGGCGGTAAACTGTTCCTTCGTAACGCATTGTAGGCCTCCTCTTTACCAAATATTATGAATATTAAGAGATGAGAAACTTAGTTATGCTGATGTATTTACAGCTTAATCGGCTGGAAAGATAAAAGCAATAAAATCTTTAAATTTTGCTGTTCAATATCAATTTTAAGGGATATATAATATTTTGATCGTATTGATATCTTTACATAGTGACTATGTCGAAAAAAGGAAACTTTCCAGGCCCAAATACTGACATTTATTGACGGATGTTTGCCCCTGTGGTATCAGCGACGCTGGTACTGGGCCAACTCATCTACATTTCCCGACAGTACTGCGGAAGCCCCTTAATTAAGAAAAATTATATAGAAATATTTATAAGATTATGTTAATATATTGTCGATACATGAGGGAGTAGTTGCGCAGCATTTGCTGTGAGGTAGATCAACATCTTGACCATTCGGTCTGGTTTACCAATGTTAACAAGACTCATGGGCATTTATAATACCCATGGGTATTGTTTTATTATATATATATATTTACAAATCAGGAAAGTTAATGCCATGGAAGAATGTCTTTGTTGAACTAAACTATGAAGCATAAAATTTTAAGTTTACAGAACATTCTACCACGACTTTCCCCTAAAAAACATAAGGGGAGTGATGAGAAAAAAACATATAAAAAATTGCAAGATTTTAAAAAGGATACAAAAAAGTAACCAAAAGGTGGTGGAGTATTATAATGTGGTTTTTAAAATCTGCAAAGGATGTTCTTGGGGAGTTTACAGTAAATTCCTCTAGTGGTCTTAGCAGTGAAGAAGCAAAGACAAGGTTGGGAAAATACGGCAGAAATAAGCTGAAGGAAAAGCCGAAAAAAAGTTTGTTCGCCCTATTTATCTCCCAATTGAGAGATATGTTAATATATGTGCTTCTGGGTGCTGCAGTTATTACAATTGCCATTGGGGAATATGTTGATTCAGCCATAATTCTTGCAGTTGTAGTTTTAAATGCTGTCATAGGGGTTGTTCAAGAATATAAGGCAGAAAAAGCGATTGAAGCACTACAACAAATGACTGCTTCCAAATCCCTTGTCAGACGTGATGGGGAAGTTAGGGAAATAGAATCAGAGGAACTAGTGCCGGGGGATATTGTTATCATCGATGCCGGCAGATACATCCCGGCAGATCTTAGGCTGATAGAAAGTGCGAATCTGCAAATTGAAGAATCAGCCTTAACTGGTGAATCTGTACCCTCGGATAAGAATGCCGATGCTCTCTATCAAGATCCAAAGACTTCAATGGGGGACCAGTCAAATATAGCTTTCATGTCTACTGTTGTTACTTATGGCAGAGGTGAAGGTGTTGTTATAGCAACAGGTATGGACACAGAAATTGGGAAAATAGCCAGGATTCTTGATGAAGATCATGATAGTATGACTCCTCTGCAAAGGAGACTGGATGAGCTTGGCAGAATGCTGGGATTTTTGGCAATTGGCATATGTGTTCTCATATTCATTATTTCCCTGTTGCAAGGAAGAGATTTATTTCAAATGTTCTTAACGTCAATCAGCTTGGCGGTTGCGGCAATTCCGGAAGGGCTTCCGGCCATAGTTGCTATGGTTTTAGCTCTTGGTGTAACAAGAATGTCCAAAAGCAACGCCATAGTTAGAAAATTGACAGCAGTCGAAACCTTAGGTTCTGTTAATATAATCTGTTCCGATAAAACCGGTACCCTTACTCAAAATAAGATGACAGTTGTCCAATACTATACTTTTAATAACCTGAAAGCAGTACCTGGAGGAGCCGGAAAGATGGCAGCTTCCGGAGATGAAACTGAATTAATCAAGTCCTTTGTCTTGTGTACGGATGCTACCCATGAAAATGGTCAAAGTACTGGTGATCCTACTGAAGTTGCCTTGGTAGTACTGGGTGATAAACTTAACCTTACGAAGCAGGACTTAAATTCCCGGTATCAAAGAGTATCTGAAAAACCATTTGATTCAGACAGAAAGCTAATGTCAACTTTAAACAAAGAAGAAAATGGTTACCGTATTCATACCAAGGGTGCACTTGACAATCTCCTGGAGATTACCACCAGTGTACTGACAGAGGGGAAGATAATTCCTCTTACCACAGAAATGAAAGCCCACTATTTACAAGTAGCCGAACAGATGTCCGATAATGCTTTAAGAGTACTTGGTGCTGCTTTTAAAGATACAGAGAGTATTTTAACTCCTGAAGAAATGGAAAAAGATTTAACTTTAATTGGTTTTGTAGGGATGATCGACCCTCCAAGACTTGAGGTTAAGGATTCAATCAAAGAAGCAAAGCTGGCAGGAATAACTCCTATTATGATTACCGGTGATCATAAAAATACTGCAGTTGCCATTGCTAAACAGCTGGGGATTGCTGATTCTATGGAACAGTGTTTAACCGGTACCGAAATAGATGAATTTCCGGATGACAAATTTTCAGAAAAAATAAATGAATACAGAGTTTTTTCCAGAGTATCACCTGAACACAAGGTAAAAATTGTTAAGGCTTTTAAAGCCCAGGATAACATAGTGTCAATGACCGGTGATGGGGTAAATGACGCACCTTCCTTAAAATATGCCGATATCGGGGTTGCAATGGGGATAACCGGGACAGATGTTTCCAAGAATGCCAGTGATATGATCTTAACAGATGATAATTTCACAACAATAGTCCATGCTATTGAAGAAGGCCGAAATATTTATAATAATATTAAGAAGGCTGTAATATTTCTGTTATCCTGTAATCTGGGAGAGGTTCTTACAATATTTCTAGCTGTGATCTTCTTTTGGCCGATACCTTTGTTGCCAACCCAGATTTTATGGATAAATCTGATCACTGATTCCTTACCGGCTATCGCCCTGGGTGTCGATCCCGGTGATAGTGATGTTATGAAAAGGAAGCCCAGACATCCCAAGGAAAGCTTTTTTGCTCAGGGAGCAGGATTCAGGGCGATTATAGGCGGTACCTTAATCGGTATCTTGACTTTAACTGCCTTTTACCTGGGCTTAAATGAATTTGGCTATAGTCTGGGTTCTACCAATATACCGGAAGAGGTATTAACTTATGCCAGGACAATGGCTTTTATCGTAATTGCATGTTCTCAGTTATTCTATTCATTATCTTTCAGGAATCCAACCAAGTCAATTTTCCAGGTTGGCTTATTCTCCAATAAGTACCTTGTTGGTGCTATAGTTATAGGCATTCTCCTGCAAATATCAGTAATTGAAATACCCTTCCTGGCTGATGCCTTTAAGCTCCAGAATTTAAACTGGGGAGATTGGCTCCTGGTTATAGCGTTGGCTTTAGTTCCGTTGCTGGTTAATGAACTAATTAAAGTCATTACCAGGGCTGCCGAAAAGGGTAAATCCACAAGGGATAATGAACAAATAAAGTACAAGAAATCTACTGAAAATTAATTTGGGGATGTCAAGGGCGGGCAAAGCTCGTTCATAAAGGCGAAGCCGGAGACCCTTGACATCTGACATTACTAATATCCTTTTGTTTTCGGTCAGATCTGACCGGCTGCCTTCTGGCGTGAACAGGGGTTGGGGGATACTGTCCCCCAATATTTAGCTTTGATCGTATGTATATTTAGAAGCGGAAAGTGGTGAGATGATGCATGAGGTTCCGGCCTGTATTCCCTGTTACCTGAAACAAGCTATTAATACATTTAATCAGGTTGGAGTGGAAGATGAAAAAGCGCAACAATTATTGCGTACTGTCCTGCCTGTTATCAATACTTTGGATCCCCGAAGAACACCTGCAGAGAATTCCACAGTACTATTACATAAACTTAATGGACTATTGGATAACCCTGATCCTTTTCTTCGGGCCAAGCAGAAATCCAATGAGCTGGCCCTGAGAATGCTTCCCAGGTTGAGAAAGATAGTGGAAGAAAGTACTGATCCCCTGTTCACTGCCTGCAAGGTAGCTATTGCTGGAAACATTATCGATTTGGGTATTTTGGAGAATTTCGATATTGATGCCAGTGTTGAACATGCTTTAGGTTCAGACTTCGCTCATAATGATGCCCAATTTTTCAAAAATCAGGTAGAGGCTGCACATCGTATTTTGATACTCGGCGATAATAGCGGAGAGATTGTTTTTGACCGTTTATTGGCGGAACAATTGAAGCGTATGAACAAAGAGGTAGTCTATGCAGTAAAGGGTGGAACAATCCTGAATGATGCTACTATGGAAGATGCTGAAACAACCGGAATGACCGAAGCGGTCAAGGTTATAGATAATGGGACCAATTATATCGGAACAATCCTGGAATATTGTTCTCCGGAATTTTGTCAAGTATTTTTTAACTCTGATGTAGTTATAAGTAAAGGTCAGGGGAATTATGAAACCTTGGAATCTATTCCGGAAGCCGGGGATAAAACTTTCTTTTTGCTAAGAGCTAAGTGCCCGGCGGTAGCTCGGAAGCTGGAAGTTAAATTGGGAGACATAGTTTTTGCCAGGAACGTACCTGAAAGGGATAATATTACGAAATGAATCTGGAGAAAAGTTTATGAGTTTGGCAAATTATCATACCCACAGTTGTTTTTGTGACGGTGAGGGAGAACCGGAAAGTTATGTGATAAAGGCAATAGAGCATGGCCTTGATGCCATCGGGTTTTCCTGTCATGCTCCGGTGCCTTTTTTTAAATCTTACTTAATGGAAGATTCCAAGCTGTCGGCTTATTGTGACACCATAAAAAGGCTTAAGGCCAAATATCAGGAGAAGATTCAGATCTATCTGGGCCTGGAAATTGATTATATACCGGATGCCATTGGCCCCGGATCCCCCCAGTTCAAAGACTTGGGGTTAGACTATACTATAGGGTCGATTCACTTTATAAAAGATCCTTTTAAGGGAGAATTTTGGGAAGTGGATGAAAGTCCTGCGGCTCTTGAGAAACTGATTCGGGAAATTTTCAAAGGCAATGTTGATGATTTTATTAGTTATTATTATCTTTTAATCAGACAAATGATTAAGGAACACAATCCGAATATAATCGGGCACCTTGATCTAATCAAAAAATTTAATAGTAATAATTATTTCTTTTGCGAAGATAATGAGTTGTACATTAAGGAAGTTGAAGAAACTTTGCGGGTTATCGCTGCTGCCGGTTCGATCCTGGAGATCAATACAGGTGGAATTTCCAGGGGATATATCGAAACATTGTACCCCAGTACTTGGATTATCAAAGAATGCAAGTGCTTGGGGATACCGATTATTTTAAACTCTGATGCCCACTCACCCAAGTCAGTCGATGCTTTTTTCGATCAGGCTCTGGAAATATTGCATAGAGCAGGCTATTCAAAGCAGCGGAGATTAGTCAATGGATCTTGGAAAGACACATTGCTGGCCCCCATAAGAGAATAAAAAAAACAGAAAGCCGGTATGATATTCGACTAAATAAATATCTGCATATCTGCTTCCAAAGCGTTTTGCAGGTAGTCCTGAGCTGTAATGATTTGCACTTCAGGCAGTAACTCTTCTTTTTTAAATCCCATAACATCAACAGAGAGTTTGCAGGCACTGAAAATAATTCCTTTTTTGCGTGCCCCCTTTAGAAAATCAGTCAGGCTTGGGGCCTCAACATCTTTCATCATTTCCTGTAACATTTTTTTACCTAGACCGGCCATGTTCATTTTAGATAAGGGCAATTCCTCGGGACCATTGGGAGTGACGATTCCAAACATTTTGGCATAGACTGATTTTTCATCCAAGGTCATTTTTTCGGGATCCCGCAGCAAGAGTAAACCCCAAAAAGCGTAAAACATAGTTACATCTACACCCATTTCTTTGGCCGAGTTTGCCAGGATCAGTGCAGCGAGTGCTTTGTCATAATCACCGCTGAACATTAAGATAGTTAATTTTTTAGCCAAAACTGACCCCCCTTTACGGGATTAGTTTGATTGAAAAGCCAATTAATTATTCGTTTGCAGGAATAAAGTCCTAAAGGTGATCCGGAGGAAAGCATGAACCAGATTGTAATAGGGGAAATAGTTATACCTTATGAGCTTAAAATCAGCACCCGGGCCCAGCGCATAACAATCTATGTTAGGCAAGGCCAGGTGAAAGTATCTGTACCTGTGGGAGTAGCAGAAAGGCAAGTGCAAAAATTTATTTTATCTAAACAGCAGTGGATATATAAGTATTGGCAGCAATTCCAGGAGCAACAAATCCTTAGAGACCGGAAGATTTACAAATCCGGCCAAATATTTCCCTACCGCGGTAGGAACCTGACGATCGAGGTAGGTGAGCATGGATACAAAACAATCGGGGTGAGCTTAATTCAGGACAACCTATGGATTAATTTTCCCGTAAACGCTCCTTTGGAAAATCGTCCGTATTATATAAAAAAGGCCTTGGTTTTTTGGTGTAAAAAACAGGCCCGCCAAATTTTCCGGAATAAGTTGGATCATTATGCCGGGATTATGGGTGTGAAATATAAGACGCTCAGAATTAAGGAACAAAAAACCAAATGGGGAAGCTGTTCGGCCCAGGGGAATATCAATCTTAACTGGAAAGTGATTATGGCACCTGATATTGTCATTGACTATCTGATTATCCATGAGCTGGCTCATCTTAAATATTTAAATCATTCCCGGGATTTTTGGGACTTGGTTGCTGATTATATGGAGGATTATAAGCAGTGGAGGAAATGGCTCAAGGACCATGGCGGAGATTTAGAGGTATAATAGTGTTTAAGCAAATACGGGAGTCCAATGGCATAAGAACCAAGGGCCCAAAATCATTAGAAAAAGTCAAGGAAGTGAATGTAAATTGTCGGCAGATTATCTAATTCCTTTTTTGCTTTTGGGGTTAGGCGCAGGAATCATATTAACGTGGCTAGTGGTTAAGTTAAATCGAAAAGAAAAGAATATCGAATTACTGCGAGTTGAACTTAAATCTGAATCTGTCAAACGGGCAAGTGCTGAGGAAAAAAACAGTCGGATTCCCGAGCTTGAAGCGACTATTAATTTAAAGGATTTACATATAAGCACATTGCAGGCAGAGAACAGTTCCTTATGTTCAAAAATTCCTGAATTAGAAACAAGACTTGTTGAAGAACGTAAAGCTTCAGTCGAAAAGTACACTCTTTTAAATGAGGCCCAGAAAAAACTGACTGTTTCATTCAAAGCTCTTTCTGCCGAGGCCCTTCAGACGAACAACCAGGCTTTTCTGGATTTGGCTCAGCTTACTTTGGCAAAGTTTCAGGAAAGTGCCAAAAGCGATTTGGAAACCCGGCAAGTTGCTATTGACGGGCTTGTTAAGCCTTTGAAAGAGTCTTTGGAAAAGGTTGACATCAAGCTTCTGGAAATTGAGAATGCCAGGATAAGTGCTTATGCGGGGCTTACTGAACAAGTTAAATCTTTAGCCATTACCCAGTCTCAACTGCATCTGGAAACCACGAATTTAGTCAGAGCTTTACGTGCCCCGACGGTTCGTGGACGTTGGGGTGAAATTCAGCTTCAGAGGGTAGTTGAACTGGCAGGAATGCTGGAGTATTGTGATTTTACTCAACAATCCTCTGTCAATACTGAATATGGACGCTTGCGTCCGGATATGATCATCCGGTTATCCAACAATCGCGAGATTGTAGTAGATTCCAAAGCACCATTCCAAGCTTATCTTGAGGCCTTGGAGGCACCGGACGAGGGAACCAGGGTGGCTAAACTAAAAGAGCATGCCCGCCAGGTCCGCACACATCTTGCTCAATTGGGGGCAAAGAGTTATTGGGAACAGTTCGAATTTTCACCTGAGTTCGTAATCTTGTTTTTACCCGGGGAAACCTTTTTTAGTGCCGCCCTCGAGCAGGATCCCGGTTTGATTGAATATGGAGTAGGTCAGAAGGTAATTTTGGCCACGCCAACGACACTAATAGCCTTACTAAAAGCAATCGCCTATGGTTGGCAGCAAGAGAAAATTACGGCAAATGCCGAAATTATCAGTAAATTAGGTAAAGAGCTTTACGATCGGGTAAGAATTTTTGCCAATCATTTTAGCGATGTGCGGAAAGGATTGGCTGGAGCAGTACAAGCCTATAACAAAGCGGTTGGATCCCTGGAAGGCCGGATCTTGGTATCTGCACGGAAATTTAAGGAGCTTGGAGCAGCAACACAGGAAGATATTAAATCGATAGAAGTGATTGATACTTCTGCCCGCTCACTTCAAGCAGAAGAACTAATACCTAAAACAGAAGACAGGATGACGGAAGCGGGCTAAGTATGCTTTATGATTTACTAACAATTTCTCGATTATTTCACCGCTCATTTAATGTTTGAAATATATTAATACAGGTTTTGGGGAAAATAGGCTCAGGCAGGGTCTTTACGCCAAAGGATCTTTGTCAATTTGATAGAGTGTTGTTATATTTCCGATCAACTTGATTTCGTTCGTGCGGTTTAGCCCTGCCCGGTTTTGATAGCTGGTCCGGACTACACTCAAGGACAGATCGGTAATGTTAATCCTGCCGCATTCCTCTATAGTGAAAAAACCTAAATTGCTGACTTCTGTTGGATCTCCCAGCAGGTTGCCGCTAATATGTTGCATTAAGAAGACCACATAAAGCAGCAGATGCTTGTTACCCGGCCAATCCCACAGAGCAATCAAGGATTGAGGCTCCGCCTTAAGTCCGGTTTCTTCTAGGAGCCTGTTTCATAACACCAGAAATCAATTTTGCACGTCTTAAAAGCCACAATATATAGTGTTATAAATATGCCATTTGTACTAAATACGGACATCAACTTTCAGTGAAACTACTTTTGCAACAGGCTCCTAGCATTTCACGTTTAACGGCTTCATGAATTTGTTCTCCATGATCTACATAACCTCCGGGTATGGTCCAGAGGCCTTTGCCGGGATCATTTGCCCGCTCGACAAGCAAAACCTTGTCTTTCTTCCAGATGACACCTCCTACTCCCAGCGAAAATTCTCCCCAATGAATGAAGGAACAGGCTGGGCAATTTTTACGGAGCCGGTTTGTAATTGCTGTTTCACTTAGAGGACTCCCGCATTGAGGACAAAAAAGAAAATTGGCTGATTGCATAGCTGTTTTATTCCTTTCCGAATGCAAATTTCATTAATCTGTTTTAACCTGCAGGAAAAGCCCGGTTGTTAGGAGAACAAATTAAGCAGAATACCTATTCTATAGTAAAGGGGGCTAATTATGAAAGTTCCAGAGTCTGAATTGCGCCAAAGGGTTTCTTCATTACAGGATTCCTTGCAAAAGGAAGCTATTGACGGGGTGCTGTTAGTACAAAGGGCAGATACCTTGTATTACAGCGGAACAGCCCAAAATATTCATCTTTATATCCCGCGTATCGGTCGACCGTTGGTTTTAGCTTATCGTGATATAGGCAGGGCCCAGGAAGAAACTGCTTGGGGTGTTATCCCGCTTACGAAAATTTCTAATATTCCCCCCCTAATTCAGGGTTCCCTGTTACCCTTGCCCAAGGTACTGGGAATAGAGTTTGATGCCTTACCTGTTGGCCAATATAAACGTTTTCGTAAGTTTTTTCCGGAAGTAACTTTTGTCGATGTTTCTCAGCTGATTCGTCGGCAAAGGGCAGTTAAATCGGAGTGGGAATTAGCCCGCCTGGCAGAATGCGCCCTGATTTTCCCCCAAGTGATGGCTTATGCTCGGGAAATTCTGCGTCCCGGACTAACTGAGATCGAGCTTGAAGGTCTTCTGGATCAAAAAGCCCGTACACTTGGTCATGAAGGGCTTGTCCGGACACATGCTTTTGGCTTCGAATTTTACTCCGGGACAATTATTGCAGGCCCAAGAGCTGCTGTTCCCGGCTATTTGGACGGACCTATTCCCGGACAGGGGCCTTCCTTTGCTTTTCCCCAGGGAGCTTCCAGAGCCGTTATCCTGGAAGGGGAGCCAATAGTTGCGGACCTTATTACCTCAATAAACGGTTACCAGATGGATCAGACTAGGATTCTGGCACTTGGTCGTTTATCAACCAAGCTTCTTACTGCCCATAAAATTGCTCTGGAAATTCAGGAAAGGCTGCGTAAAGCTCTGGTTCCGGGGAAGACCGCAGGAGAAGTCTATGAGGAGATTGTAACCTGGGTTAAAAATAATACACCTTACGAACAAAACTTTATGGGTTTCGGACAGGGAAGGCGGGGTTTTGTCGGACACGGGGTGGGCTTGGAACTGGACGAATTGCCTGTTATTGGCCGCGGTGCCAAAGATGTTTTAGTTCCTGGAATGGTTGTGGCAATTGAACCAAAGTTTATTTTCCCTGGTATCGGTGCAGTCGGTAATGAGGATGTTGTGGTAGTTGAGGGGGATGAAGGGGCACATTGTCTGACTATAGCAGAAAGAGATCCGATTATTGTATAATTATATAAATCGAAATGGACAAAATAGTTGTCTTAGTATACGATTAAATAAACCGGATGCTTAAAGCTTACCAGCAAGGAGGGGTTTAAATGTTTAAAAAAGTTTTAGTTCCTACCGATGCTTCCGAGTTTTCAAGGAGAGCTTTAAAGACTGCTTTGGAATTGGCACGTTTATACAAGGCAGAAGTGGAGCTGTTACATGTAACCTATACCCCCCAGGCTTACTGGGGATATACGGTATCCTATGGGATTACTATTTCCCAGGAAGAACTTGAACGCAATGGAGAACTTGTTTTGGAAGCTGCTATAACAGGAATCGATACAAGTGGCGTACCGTTTAAGAAATGTATGTATTCCGGGTATCCTGCGAGTGTTATTCTGGAAGAGATTAAAAAAGAGCAGATTGATTTGGTAATAATGGGCAGCCATGGTTATGGACCTATTACCGGTTCGGTTTTAGGAAGTGTTAGCCAGAGAGTCCTGCAAAGGGCAGAGTGTCCGGTTATGATAGTTAAATAATATTAAGAATATAGTCATTATTACAATGGTAACATGGGTTGATTTTCTTTTCTACGGATAAGGGAAAATAATGTCCCTTCGCTATTGTAAAAAAGCGGAAGATGGCAAACTGCAGTAATTTTTAAAGATTTATCTAATGAAGCTATTTACTTCATTGGATAAATCTTTTTTATCCAACTTTTTGGAAACTAAAAATTTTAACAAAGAAGGTTTGCAAATTTCCTAAAAAGAGTTATTATAAAGAAGGAAGGTCAGGAAAGGTCATAAGGTCAGGAAAGGTCATTTGAGACAAATTTTAATTCTGAGCAGCATAAAAAGAAAAATCAGGGAGTGCATTAATATGGGAAACTTGGCAGATCGTATCGAAAAGTATCTTAAGCAAATTTTAGAACAAACCGAGGAAGGGTATATTACTCTCCAGCGCAGTGTTTTAGCAGATGAATTTTCCTGCGCCCCATCTCAAATAAATTATGTTTTAGATACCAGATTTACGGTTGAACACGGATATATAGTAGAAAGCCGCCGTGGCGGCGGCGGATATTTGCGGATTATTCGTTTGGTTGTCAGTCCGTTTGCACAGTTTCAGATGACAATGCGCCAACTTATTGGGGAGCAAATTTCCCAGAAACAAGCCTTGGGTCTGGTTACCAGACTGATGGATGAGAAAATTCTCACTGTTCGGGAAGCGGCAATTATTAAAGCTGTCATTTCCCGCTTGAGCATGGCAAATATTCCTGAACAAGATAAGGTGCGGGCAGGTTTAATGAAATACATTTTGGCAACACTTTGCCGAGAGGATTTAGAATGAGGAGGTAGAGACTTATGCTTTGTCAACATTGTCAACAGCGGGAAGCTAAAGTTCGCTTAATAAAAACAATTAAGGGACAGACCGAAGAATTGAATTTATGTGAACCTTGTTCTCAAAAGATTCATGATTTTAATATATTTATCCAGCCTGGTATTATTGTTCCTGATTTCCTGCAAGCCTTATTTGGTTTTATGACTCAGCCGGAGAAGTCTGGAATACCCCAGGAAGAGAGTTGTCCCAGATGCGGAGTAACTTTTAATCAAATCACCAGGGCGGGTAAACTTGGCTGCAGTGTTTGTTACGATAAGTTCGAACCCCAACTGGAATCTTTGTTACGACGTATTCACGGGGGAGGGCAACACGTAGGCAAAATCCCATTACGCCGGGGGGTTGCTTTAAAAAATAAGCTGGAATTACGAAACTTAAAAGAAAAATTAGCAAGCTTGATTCAACAGGAAAAGTTTGAAGAGGCTGCAATTATCCGGGACCAAATCAAACAAATAGATTTAAAATAAGGGGGTGAATTATTTGGAACGCAAGCAGATTTTGATTAAGCATAGTTTTTGGATGAAACAGCAGGAAGATTCCCCTGTAGTTCTCAGCAGTAGAGTACGCTTGGCCCGCAATCTGGATATGTTACCTTTCCCGCATGCTTTAACACAGCAAGAAGCAAAAAAGATCGAAAAAACTATTGCTGAGGTTTTACGGGAGATAGAGGTGGAGAATGAGAATTTAGCATATTTGTCCCTGACTGAACTTAGCACAATTGAAAAACAGGTTCTGCTGGAAAAGCATTTGATAAGTAGTAGTCTTATTAAGGCTGTTGGCTCACAGGGAGTTGCCTTGGCGCAGGATCATCGTTGTGCGGTAATGGTTAATGAGGAGGATCATATCCGTTTACAAGTCCTTATGCCGGGAGACAAACTAGCTGAGACCTTCCGTTTGGCAAATATTTTGGATGATGCCTTGGAGGACAAACTTGATTTTGCTTACAAAGAGGCACTGGGGTATCTGACTGCTTGTCCTACTAATGTGGGAACAGGTATGCGTGCTTCAATTATGGTTCATTTGCCTGCCTTGGCTATCACCAATCAAGTTCAACAAGTTTTGGGAGCCTTAACTCATCTGGGCTTAGCAGTACGTGGTATTTACGGTGAGGGTTCTCAGGCCCATGGGCATATCTTCCAGGTTTCCAATCAGATAACCTTGGGGAAAAGTGAAGAGGATATAGTCGTTCATTTAAAAGCAGTTTCTAGTCAGATTATGGAACATGAGTTACAGGCCAGGGAAGCTTTACGCAGGGAAGCCAATTTGTCTTTGGAAGATAAGGTCTGGAGGGCACGTGGAACTCTGCAGAATGCCCACTTATTGACTTCTGACGAAGCGATAAATTTGTTGTCGTTTGACAAAATGGGAACAGATATGGGTATACTTCCCAAAACAAAACAAAAGTTTGCGGCTTTATTGGTTGATTCCCACCCAGGGTCCTTGCAGTATAGTCTTGATCGGGAATTAAGTCCAAGTCAGCGGGACGAACAAAGGGCTCGCTTGTTCAGAGAGGCAATGAGTTAAAAGTGTGCAGAAGATACGGTAGATTAAGATTGATAATAAAAGAATGTAAGATGGAAAGGAGAATATTATGAATGGTCGTTTTACAGAAAAGGCTCAAAGAGTTCTGGTTTATGCCCAGGAAGAGGCTAAACGGATGGGGCATCAGGTCGTAGGGACTGAGCATATCCTTTTGGGTTTGATTCGGGAAAGCGAGGGGATTGCTTCAAAATCATTGGTTGGGATTGGTTTGGATGTGGAGAAAGTCCGGATCCAGATTGAACAACTCGTAGGTGTAGG
Organism: Desulfitobacteriaceae bacterium; assembly: GCA_028704155.1. Taxonomy (GTDB): domain Bacteria; phylum Bacillota; class Desulfitobacteriia; order Desulfitobacteriales; family Desulfitobacteriaceae; genus UBA2264. Next base: position 1,810 of record JAQVLN010000013.1, on the reverse strand, counting down.
TAATCCCTACTCTGGTGATATAGGTTTTACTCCCCGGGTTAAACGTGTTTTAGAGTTAGCTAATGAAGAGGCCCACCGTCAGGGCGTTAATTATATAGGGACTGAACATTTGTTGCTGGGACTTATTATGGAAGGTGAAGGGATTGCTGCCAGGGTTTTAGCTAATCTCAATGTTAATCCTGAAAAGATTTGGAAACAGGTTGTACAATTATTAGGCGGGGAAATAGAGGAAGTCATTATGCCTTCACCAAATTCCGGGCAGGTCGGAAAAGGTTCTGCTCAAAGCAATGCTCCTGCGTTGAACGAATTTGGGCGTGATCTTACCGAAATGGCTTCGGCCGGTAAACTGGATCCGGTTATTGGACGGGAAACTGAGATTGAACGGGTTATCCAGGTATTAAGCAGACGGACCAAGAATAACCCTGTGCTTATTGGCGAACCGGGAGTAGGCAAGACCGCAATCGCCGAAGGACTTGCTCAGCGTATTATTTCCAACAAGGTTCCGGAAACTCTCGCTGATAAAAGGCTGGTAACCCTGGATCTTTCCGCTATGGTTGCTGGAAGTAAATACCGTGGTGAATTTGAAGAACGTCTGAAAAAAGTGATGGAAGAAGTCCATCTTGACGGAAATATTATTGTTTTCATTGATGAATTGCATACTCTGATCGGTGCCGGGGCTGCCGAGGGTGCCATTGATGCAGCTAATATTTTGAAACCGGCTTTGGCTCGCGGGGAACTGCAGTGTATCGGGGCAACTACCTTGGATGAATACCGCAAGTATATTGAAAAAGATGCGGCATTGGAACGGCGTTTTCAGCCGATTACAGTGGGTGAACCTACTGTTGAAGAAGCTATTGAAATATTATGCGGCTTGAGAGATCGTTACGAAGCCCATCATCGTGTGCAAATTACCGATGCCTCCATTGAAGCAGCGGTCCGTTTATCTGATCGTTATATTTCTGACCGCTATTTGCCCGATAAGGCTATCGATTTGATCGATGAAGCAGCTTCCAAGGTGCGTTTGTTGAGTTATACAGTTCCTCCGGACCTGAAAATAATCGAGGAAAAGGTTGAGCGTTTGAAAAAGGAAAAAGAGGAAGCAGTTCTCAGTCAGGAGTTTGAAAAAGCGGCAAAAGTCAGGGATGAAGAACAAAAGTTACGTGAAGAGTTAGCTGAATTACGTAATAATTGGCAAAGTAAAAGAGATGTTGTGAAATCTGTAGTAACACCGGATGATATTGCCCAGATTGTTGGAAGCTGGACCGGAATTCCGGTAAAAAAACTGGCCCAGGAAGAAAGAGAACGGCTCTTGCATTTAGATGAAGTCCTGCACGAACGGGTAGTTGGGCAGGATGAGGCTGTCAAAGCTGTAGCACGTGCTGTACGCCGGGCAAGGGCCGGCTTGAAGGATCCGAAACGGCCCATTGGTTCCTTTATTTTCCTTGGTCCTACCGGGGTAGGAAAGACCGAACTTGGTCGTGCTTTGGCAGAAGCCTTATTTGGTAATGAGGATGCTTCAATTAGGATTGATATGTCTGAATATATGGAGAAGCATGCTGTTTCACGTTTGGTGGGTGCTCCTCCAGGCTATATTGGGCATGACGAAGGCGGACAGCTTACTGAGGCCGTTCGGCGTAAACCGTACAGTGTAATTTTGTTGGATGAGATCGAAAAAGCCCACCCGGAGGTATTTAATATTTTACTCCAGGTCTTGGAGGATGGCAGGTTGACAGATTCGACGGGACGGACAGTAAATTTCCATAATACAGTAATTATTATGACTTCGAATGTTGGTGCATCTTTCATGCGT
>JAQVLN010000093.1 GCA_028704155.1 Desulfitobacteriaceae bacterium | reverse complement strand
TGGATATCCTCCATGTTGCTACATTCTTGGGCCAATAGTCTTACAAGTTCGTTCGCTCTTTCGTTCATTGATAACAACTCCTTTATGGTTATTATTACCAATTACACGAAAGTTTTAACGTCCTCGATATTGTCCATAAATCATGCTATCTCTGTAAGAAAACCAAGCTCTGCTCATGTGAACTCGGCTTATGGGGCCATCAAATTCTTTTTCCAAAAAGCTTTCTGCCGGAAATGAACATTTTGCCACCCATCTTCTTAACAGTAGAGCCGCTATTTTACAAATTAGCGTCTGCTTTCCTGTTTCTACTACGAAGCAATCTCCAAGGGAACCACCCTCTTATTTCGATCAATTTAAGATCCCGATCTATAACTGGAGAAAATGTGGCTTCCCAAAATTCTCATGGCCTTAGGATTTAGATTAATCGAATTCACTGAAGATGAATTGAAAAGTATAGTTAAGAATGAAGCTTATCAGCAACAAGTAAAAGGCCAACGATATTTGTCAGCCTCATGTCGCTAATTAATATATAATTTGTAATCACTAGTTGGTACTACTTGTAAAACTTTGTAAAGCTACTGGATGCGGACATTTAATCCATAAGCTTCCAGCTTCTCTTTGATTGGTTCAAGCTCTTCCTTCGGCATATTTTTCAGGTTCTTAAGTTGATACTCCTTATTTATTCTGCTGTATTTTGCCGCTCCGTAGCAATGAAATGCTAAAAGGTAGACAGGAGAGTTTGATTTTAAAGTCTTTAAAAACTCTCCTGTGGCGTTTATTATTTCCTCTGAATCATTATATCCCGGGATTATAGGCATTCTGATCGAAAACGGAATTCCGAGTCTATCCAAGTTTTTCAAATTATTATGGATTATTTCGTTATCAAATCCAGTTAGTTTCCGGTGTTGTTCAGGTGCAATACATTTAATATCAAAATAGACCAAATCTACATATTTGACAATTTCCAAGAATTCCCTTCCATTACAATAACCGCTTGTATCCAGAACAGTATGAACACCCTGCTCCTTACACTTCTTAAAAATTTCCGCTGCGAGCTTTGGCTGCATGCATGCTTCCCCTCCGCCTAAAGTTACGCCACCGCCGGAATTATCATACATGATCTTGTCTTTCATTACTTCTTGAACAACTTCCCTAGATGTCATCGTTTTTCCAATCAGCTTCCTTGCCTGACTCTTGCAGACTTCCAAACATTTACCACAGCCTATGCATTTTTCATTGTCTGTAGAGCCATTCTTCGATGCCCCTGTTGGACAGACCTCAGTACATTTGCCGCAATTAACACATCTTTCCGGAAACATCATTACCTCCGGTTCAGCTTTTTGCGATTCCGGATTACTGCACCAAAGGCAATTAATTGGACAACCTTTGAAAAACACTGTAGTTCTGATTCCAGGACCATCATGTATGGAAAAATTCTTAATATCAAAAACAATTCCCTTTTCCATTTTATATACCTCTCTGTTAAACTTTTTCAAGTTTAGTTAATGTATTAAGCGAGAATCAATTCTTCTCAAAGCTAAAGCTCTTTGCCGAAAAAAAGGGGTTACAAGTCTACTCGCAACCCCTTGCTTAGGGAATTTTCTAATTTATGCAGTCAAACCACCATCTACTGCTAAAACTGCACCTGTAATGAAGGAAGCTTTTTCTGAAGCCAGGAAAAGCACCGACTGTATAATATCATCCGGTTCAGCATAGCGTCCCACAGGAATCATATTCGTATATTGATCTTTCGCCGCATCTGGATCATCAGAGTTCATCCCTGCTTCAATAGATCTCATCATTCGTGTATTGACCATAGCAGGACATATGGCATTAACTCGTACTCCACTTCCTGCAAATTCAAGAGCTGCGCATTTAGTTAGTCCAATAATAGCGTACTTAGAGGCACAATATGCACTTGTACAAGGCATTCCTCTTAACCCGCCAATTGAAGAAGTATTGATAATTGAACCTGATTTTTGCTCTGCCATTAATCGCAGTACATGTTTCAATCCATAAAATATTCCTTTTATATTTACATTCACAATTGAATCCAGGGCTTTTGCCGGGTATTCTGTAATTAAACTAATTACCCCTTCAACTCCTGCATTATTAAAAAATACATCAATCTTTCCAAAGGTATCTTTAGTCTTTTGCACATATTGTTCAACTTGTTCCTCTATCGTGACATCAGCGGGTAATAATAGATAATTCCCTTTCTGGAGATTAAACTCTTGGGCTACCTTTTCGAGTGCGGCCATATCTAAATCAATTAAGGCTACTTTAGCGCCCTGGTTTGCAAATCCTTTCACAGCCTCTTTTCCAATTCCATTAGCCGCGCCGGTTATAATAACAACTTTATTATTTAACATTATTAACTCCTCCTCTTCTAAAATACCGGTAAAAAGCAGAATTTTATTGTGCCGTATAGCCACCGTCTACGGAAATAGTAGCACCAACAATAAAAGATGCTTCATCACTAGCCAAAAATGATACAACATTGGCAATTTCCTCCGGTTTACCAAATCGTCCAATCGGATGAAGATTTTCTGCTGCTTTTACTTTATCGGCATTTACGTTTAACAGAAGAGGTGTCCAAATATATCCGGGGGCAATAGCGTTCACACGAATTCCTTCCTTTGCATCATCTTTTAATAGCCTTCTTGTGATAGCTAAGCCTATCCCGTTCGCACCTCCGGTAAGCTGACTGCAGGCATTCATGGAAATCACGCGGAGCATTCCAGGGTACCCTGTCACATGCTTCAGCGATTTTTTCCAGTTCGGCTTTCCTTTTAGCATCTTTTTCCGATTTAGCCATGTTGCGGGCTTCTTCCGCATACCTATGGGCGAAGTCCTTAATGGCATCACAAACAATAACTGCACTTTTCCAGAAACAAAGTCTATCAGGATAGTGCGGGCTACATTTATCAGCCTTTTCCATGAGTTCAAGAGCTCTTGCTTTATACCAGCCAATCCCTCTTAATAACCTCATACGATCTATAACAATAATATGACCAATATGACCTTCCTGGGCAATTCCATTAGACCATAAACCGGCACTGTATTTTTCCCTGATATCCTCGGGCAGGGTTTTATAGATCCTGCTTAAACTGGACCTGTCCTTAAAGTAAGGATGCACTTCTTCCAGATAGTATTGCTTATCTTCATCAGAAAGTATAAACGGGTTCCACTCCCTGGTAGAAATGGTGTCTATTTCGTCAGCAAGCCAGTCGACAATTTCCGGGAACCACAAAGCTCCTCTGACTTCTTTGGTAAGTGAACCAACAATTAATTCATTGTCCCTGATTACTACCGGAATCTCTCTCAGGACCTTAGCCAGGGACTTAGCCATTCTTATCTGCTGGTCTTCACCTTCGGTTTCTTTTAAACTTTCCATCACCGGCTTAGCTCTTTCTTTGATCTTAAGTACCGGGAGGGTAGTCCTGATTTCCTCTCTGAGGGCATTAAGCCTGGTACCGAACTCCAAATTCTTGATCTGTTCAACTATCTGGGGAGCGGGATTCCAGTTCCTGGCGCCAATTGGATCTTCAACTTCGACTATGCATCTTTCAAGGTTTTCTTTTTCAATGGGGGATATTAACCCTATATTTTTTGGTTTTTTAAGTTCCCTTACAGCTTTTGGATTTCCCATGTTTCTTGTTCCTCCTTTTCATAACCTGTTTTCCCAAAACAATTTAAGCAATCTGCTATACTAAGCTCACCCCCCTATTTATATTGTTAATAAATATACAATTATTGGTGAAATATTCAACATTTGAATATTTCACCAATGCATTTTCTGAAAATCAATCTTTTTTTTGTTAAATTAAATAAAAATAAATAATCGATTTTTGGCGCAAAGGTAAAAAATGGGCATGTCCCATGAGTTATTTTTAGCTCATGGGACATGCCCATTTATCTAAATGTATTTTTACGTATTATTTTTAGAAAACGTTACTGTGTCCTGCTTATATTTTCTGAGATATACTTATATTTTTATTTATTAGATTTTGGATAACGCCAAGATTGCACTATTTCAATACTTGTTCCATATTTTCCGACATTACTTCTTTCGCTTTTTCTTTATCCTTTTGTTCAATAGCATTAAGGATTTTTTCATGTCTTTTCAATTCAATTATCGGTCCTTCGGGTTTGGTAAGAGCCTCCAGTCTAATTTTATCAATTGTATCCTTAAGCAAATCTACCAGGGAAACATACACTCGCCGAAATAGTTTATTTCCGGAAATTTTTATCAAGACCATATGAAAATTAACATCTTTTTTAGTAGTATTCTTTTTTGATAGGGCAGCCTCTTCCAGCTGCATATAAGCTTCTCTCAATTCAGCTATCTGGCTTTCAGTCGCTCTTTCAGCTGCTAAACCAGCTGCTTTTGATTCAATACCATCTCTAAGTTCTAATAATTCAAGAATTTCGTCCTTATACTTAATATACATCATACAATATGGAAATATTATTGTCAGGAAACGTAACTGTCTTTAAAACCGTGCCTTTGCCGGCAGTTGATTCTACGATACCCATTTCTGCCAATATTAACATAGCGCCCCTTAGGGCTGATCTGGTAGTCCCAATCTGTTTAGCCAATTCCACTTGTGAAGGCAGAAAATCTCCCGGCTTATATTTTCCGGAGAGAATTATTCTTTTTAATTTTTTTAATACAAGTTCATGCATCTGTTTTTTCTTGATAACCATTAACAATTTTCCTTTCAAATTATTATTAGTTGATCAATTTCCTAATAAAGTTTTTCATTATATTTATAAATTTATCTTCGGAACGAAACGTATATTATATATTATACCAATTAAAACCAAAGATCAAACTTACTGCCAGGGAGCTAATCCTAAAGGTATCAGGAATAAAATATTTCTATCTGTCTCCAATGCGGTGGAAACTGGTGCCGGGGTTTCCTATTTTACCGTCGGTCGGGTAATCTCAGGAAACCGAATAAAGTTATTCAATACCAGGTTTGAGGGGAGGGGGAACTATGCTTTTTCCAGCAAAAATTGCACTTTTTTCTATTGATCAGTCTATTCTCATATTCTAATGGCAAACTGTAAGGATGGCAAATTTATTCAATCCCCATAATGTATATTTGCAAAATTACGTAATTACGACTTCCGAACTTAACGCTCAAATTAACATACTTTATATTATCGGAACCCATGATGAAGTTTTCCCGTCAAAGTAGCCCAAGTGGCTACTTTGACATTTCGCCGACTTTCAGATAATGTTACCTGAATTAGCGAAACGTCTTTTCACCTGCATCTAAGTTTTTGGTAATTCAGTGTTGAACTAAACCGCTGCGCGGTGGCTATTACCAAATTCTCTCTATTAAAAACACTTATCCGAATCTACATAAGACATGGTTTGGCCAGCCCAGTCGACCTGCATCTCTTCGCCAGCTTTATGTTCAATATGCATCGTAAGCTGGTTGGCCTTCTTAAATTTTCGGTATCGGTCGCAAAACTGCGTGTACATGATGCCGTCAGGATGCTTATGTTTATATTCTTCCCAGAGAAGCATCAGGGTGACGCTTCTTCGCTTCATTTCATAGAAAACGTATTCCATATCCGGTTCTGGCATTGTATGTTTACTGGTTACCGGGGGATAAAGCATTGACAGCAATTGCTTGTCGGTAAGTGTCACTGGCCATATAACTCCTGCATTTCCAGCCCTTTCAAGAACTTCAGACACTGTAGATTTGCCACAATTACAGGATTTTCCGATTTCTCTTAAAGATAGTCCGACCTCATGTTTTAATCTTAGGATTTCTTTAACTTTCAGCACTTCAAGCCTCCTCATCTTTTTGCCCCTTTCTTTCTTCTAAAGAAAGGGTACCAGTTAGTTTACTAACTCGACAAGGTGTCCGGATGTGGCCGAAATGCTGTCCGGATAATCCCGTTATACTGTCCGGATGTGTCCGTTACGCTGTCCGGATACTTCCGAAATACACACTTAGCCTTTTGTTTCGGTTTTCCTTGCTCAAGAGAAGTCCTTTTAGTGCACTAAGTTTACTCCATGTGCTGCTCATGTACTCCGCGATCCTCTCAGGTATCCTGCGATCAGCGTAATGAAGCGACAATAACACTCTTAGTAAGCTCGTTTTGGAGTTCACTGCTTCTATATAGACAAATCAAACTTAGGGATGCCTTAGCTAAGGCATCCCTATAAACGGTTTCAAATAAGTAGCGCAAAGCGGCGGGTTCGTGATATTCCGTCAACTCGATGCCCTTTTCGTTCAAGTCCTGCATAAGGCTTTTCATCACACAGCAATTCATCCGGGTCCGCAACGATCGTCAGGGCAGGTATCTGTTCACTGAAATGTTTGAGGATTTCATCGCGCCAATTCTTCAACGTTCTCCTTCTCACTGTTATCTCCTCTACTCTGCAATCACTTTTTGAAGCCCTGTTAAGAAGACTGCAAAACTATGCGATTCATTTTCACTAAGTTTCAAATGTTTACTCACAGCACGAGTACCGCTTAGCTTTTGGTAAGCTGGCACTAGTAATTTCAAGACCTGAGCCGGATATATATTGGGGAGTTTTGCCTGACAGGTATTCATTTACCAATTCCATCATATAATCAATGTTCTTTCCCATGTCAGTCTTCCTCCCATGCATGCTTTTTTGATTTTGCATTACCCGGCTGCGGGGTAAATATCTTTTCCGGTATAGCTGCACTACCGGGCAGGAAGTCTTCAACTGCATTCAATGTGATTGTACCATCTTTTTGATTGCTGTTCTAGGAGCCTGTTTCATAACACCAGAAATCAATTTTGCACGTCTTAAAAGCCACAATATATAGTGTTATAAATATGCCATTTGTACTAAATACGGACATCAACTTTCAGTGAAACTACTTTTGCAACAGGCTCCTAGGAGCCTGTTTCATAACACCAGAAATCAATATTGCAAGTCTTAAAAACCACAATATATAGTGTTATAAATATGCGATTTGTGCTAAATATGGACATCAACTTTCGGAAAAACTACTTTTACAACAGTCTCCTAGGAAAGTTGGTGATATTATCAAACGACGCACAGCGCCAGGAAAGTTAAGAAAATCACTGACTGCATTTACAGAATGGTGTAAAGAGATGCGAAACAAACGTTTGAGAAGGCTCTTTCCAAAACTCATAGCGAAACTGCGAGGATATAACAATTACTATGGGCTGATTGGAAACTACAGCAGTTTAAGCAAGTTCTATGAACAAGCAAAGAGAATTCTATATAAATGGCTTAACCGAAGAAGTCAGCGACGTAGTTTCAATTTAGCCGAGTTCACTGCATGTTGGAAAAGATATGGAGTTCCGAAGCCAAGAATTGTCGAGTCAAATCTAGCGTAAGTTTACAAGTTACACGGTTTATTAACCTCAAATCCTCATAAAGTCTGTTATTTCAGCATATTATTTGTATTACCTAACTCATTTTGAAAGTAATCATTGATGGTTAATATGGCCTTGTGGTATTATATAATTGACGTATATCCTAAACCTTGGAGTGTGTCACATGGCTAGTATTATCAAAAAGAAAATCAAAAACCGGATTTATTATTACTATGTAGAATCAAAACGTATCAACGGGAAGCCAAAGTTGGTTAACCAGAAATACCTTGGAACC